>NZ_JBSGTR010000044.1:0-46866 GCF_053607505.1 Rhodococcus sp. NPDC055112 | reverse complement strand
CTCCACTTCACGACAGGAGACCTTCGCTGTTCAACGACCAGTCACAGCGTGTCGTCGCAATCCCTCAACCAACCTGCCTGGGCAGTACAGCTAGGTCAGCAGACCTTCCACGCGTCGCCGTCGCGCTGCAGGTTGAACGAGCGCGCCGAGCTCTCGTTCGGGGCCGCGCCGGTGTGGACGGTGGCCTGGGCGATCGCGGTGTCGTCGGTGATCGAGACCGTGTCGATGCTCTCGACGACGGGGATCGACCGCTGGTCGACCGCCACCTTGTACACGTCGGCGAACTCGGCGTCGGGGATCTGCGCGTAGTACGACGCCAGGTCGCCGCAGGAGATCGTCCGCAGGGTCGCGAGATCTCCGCCCTCGATCGCGTCGACGAAGGTGTTGATCGCGGTCTTGACCTGATCCTCCGCCGAGTTGCTGCTGACCGTCGAGGTGAGCAGGTAGGCCCCGCCCGCCGCGGCGGCCAGCACGACGCCGACGGTGACGACGATCGGCCATCGCTTCTTGCCGGTCGACGCGGGCTCCGGGGCGGGGATCTTCGCAGGGCCCGCGACCGGAGGCGCCGGGCGCGGCGGCGCGGACACGGGCGCGCCGCCAGCGGGCGGCCGGACCGTCGGTGCGGGCCGGCCCGGTCCGACCTTGGCTGGCGCGGCCTTGGGCCGCGAGACCTGGGTCGGGGGCACCACGGCGGCGGGCCGCGCGGGTGGCGGCGTGACCCTCGGGAGAGCGACGGTGGCGTCGTCAGGGGTGGCAGGCGGCGGCGTGGCCCTCGGGAGGGCGACGGTGGCGTCGTCGGGGATCCCCGCGGCGGCCGCTGGTGCGGACTCCTGGGCGGCCGTGGGCACGGGCGGGGTACCCGCGGGCACGACCTTGCGCGGTGCTGCCGTCGGAGCCTGCGGCTTCCATGCCGCGCCCGACCTCTCCACCGGCATGGTGACCGCGGCGGATCCGTCGTCCGTGTCCCTGTCCGTGTCCGTGTCCGTCGGCTCGGGCTCGGCCGGTGCGTCGGTTGCCTCGGACACCGTCTCGACGGTGGCCTCGGGTCCTGCAGGCTCGGGCTCGGCGTCGGGCTTGGACCGGGCTTCGGGCTCCGACTCGGGTTCGGGCTCGGACCGGGCTTCGGGCTCGGGCTCCGGCTCGGCTTCGGTCACGGTCTCGACCGGCGCCGGGTTCTCGTCCTTCGTGGTCTGCTCTGCCGGCTCGGATGCGCCTGCCTCCGGCGCGTCGTCCGCCGCATCCTCGTCCGCCGCGCGCTCGTCGGCCTCGGAATGGGCAGCGACCTCGGGCTCGACGCTCGCATCCTCGTCCGCCGGGGTCTCGGCCCCTGTGGTCTCCTGTGCCTCGGCGTCCGTCGTCTCAGGCGTTGTCACCGAGGCTTTTCCGGTGTCAGCTTGGTCCGCGCCGGTCGCTGCCCGGGCGCTGCCGGGTTCCGCGCCCTGGGCGGCAGAGTCCTTGGGTTCCGGGTTCTTGGGGTCCGACACGTCCGCCCTCTCGTTCGACATTCCTGTTCGTGACTGTGGGCAGCCTATCGACCGACCGGTGGTCGGGGCACAATGGTCGGCATGACCTCTTTCGGTGACCTGCTCGGCCCCCAGCCCACCCTGCTGCCCGGAGACGACGACGCGGAGTCCGAACTCCTGAACAAGGCGGACCCCAAGCAGGTTGCCGCCGACCATCCGACGGCGTCCATCGCGTGGGCCTACCTGGCCGAGGCCGCACTGGCCGACGACGAGACGATCACCGCCTACGCGTACGCGCGCACCGGCTACCACCGCGGGCTCGACCAGCTGCGACGCAACGGCTGGAAGGGTTTCGGTCCGGTGCCGTACAGCCACGAGCCGAACCGCGGGTTCCTGCGCTGCGTCGCCGTACTGGCCAAGGCCGCCAACGCGATCGGCGAGTCCGACGAGCACGCCCGCTGCCTGGACCTGCTCGAGGACTGCGACCCCAGGGCCGCCGAAGCACTTGGCCTCGGCTAGCCCTCAATTCTTCACCGCCGACCGGGGCCGCGCTCGACTGAGGGCCTCGGTCAAACGGCTGCGCGGGTCGGCGTTTCCCGTCCTGCAGTGCGCGCTCGCCGCCGGACTCGCCTGGTGGATCGCCAATGACCTGATCCACCACCCGAATCCGTTCTTCGCGCCGATCGCGGCCGTCGTCTCGCTCGGCCTGTCGCTCGGGGCGCGGCTGCGGCGGTCGGTGGAACTGCTCGCGGGTGTCACCGTCGGCATCGGGATCGGTGACCTGCTGATCTCCCAGATCGGCACCGGCGCCTGGCAGATCGTGCTGGTGGTGCTGCTGGCAATGTCGACGGCGATCTTCCTCGACGGCGGGCCGATCATCTCCATGCAGGCCGGCACCTCCGCGGTGCTGGTCGCGACGCTCATCCCGCCCGAACGGGGCGGTGGGCCCGACCGGATGATCGACGCCCTCATCGGCGGCCTGGTCGGGATCCTCGTCGTCGCGTTCGTGCCGACCCATCCGGTGCTCCGGGCGCGGCAGCACGCCGCCGCGATCCTCGGCACCGCGGGGGAGGTGCTGCAGCTGGTGGCGGACGGGCTGGTCGAGAACGACCCGGAACCGATCGTCAAGGCGCTGCAGAAGGCCCGCGACACCCAGTCGGCGATCGATGGGCTCCGGTCCAATCTGGTCGGTGGCAGGGAGATCAGCCGGGTGTCGCCGCTGTACTGGAACTCGCGCGAACGTCTCGCGCGGCTGAGCGCCACCGCCGATCCGATCGACAACGCGATGCGCAACATCCGGGTGCTCGCGCGGCGGTCGCTGACCCTGGTCCGCGACGACGAGATCCTCGATCCACGGTTGGTCGACGAGGTGGAGAAGCTCGCGCAGGCCCTGGAGGTGCTGCGCCGGATGATGCTGGCCGATCCCGGCGAGAAACCCGACCAGGCGGACGCGGCCCGGGTGTTGCGTTCGGTGGCGTCAGGGGCGAAGGCCGAACTGGTGGAGAACGCGGGGGTGTCCGCGACCGTGGTGTTCGCGCAGATCCGCTCGCTGACCGTGGACCTGCTGCAGGTCGCGGGCCTGAAGCGGATTTCGGCCATCGCGACCCTGCCGCCGACGGTCGCGCATCCCTACTATCCGCCGGAGCAGTAGCGGGCGACGATGTAGCCACATATGCGTATGTATGCATATGATGGACGCGAACCGCACGAAGGGGAGCGTCATGGGAGTTGGGCACGGGCACAGCCACGGGGGTGAGCCGACCGCCGCGGGGCCGTCGGCCGGCCGGATCCGCAGGATGGTGATCGCGCTCGTCATCCTGCTCGCGTTCCTCGCGCTCGAGGTCGCGGTCGGCCTGACGATCAACTCGCTCGCCCTCCTTGCGGACGCCGGGCACATGCTCACCGACGTCGTCGGCATGTCGATGGGGCTGGTGGCGTTGCTGCTCGCCAGGCAGGGGTCCAAGGCCGCCGCGCGCACCTTCGGCTGGCATCGCGCGGAGGTGCTCACCGCGATGGCCAACGCGGTGCTGCTGCTGGCCGTCGCGGTGTGGGTGATGTACGAGGCGATCGGACGGATCGGTGACGCCCCCGAGGTGCCCGGCCTGCCGCTGATGCTGACGGCGGCCGCCGGGCTTGGGGCCAACATCGTGGTGATGCTGATGCTGCGTGCCGATGCCAAGGGCTCCATCGCGGTCCGCGGTGCCTACCTCGAGGTGCTCGCGGACGCCGTCGGCAGTGTCGGCGTCCTCATCGCGGGCGCGGTGGTGTTGGTGTTCAACTGGCCGTACGCCGACATCGTGGTTGGCGTGCTGATCTCGCTGTGGGTGGTGCCCCGCGCGATCAAGCTCGCGGGCGCCGCGCTGCGCATCCTCACCCAGGCCTCGCCCGCGCACGTCGACGTCGACGCCGTCGAGGCGGATCTGCGCGCCCTGCCCGGGGTTTCGGACGTGCACGACCTGCACGTGTGGACGCTGACCACCGGCATGGACGTCGCGACCGTGCACCTGACCACCGAGGCGGATTCACGGCAGGTGCTCGGCGCGGCGAAGGTGGTGCTCGACGCGCACGGGCTCGGCCACGCGACCGTGCAGGTCGAGTCGGGGGCCGAGGGGAGCCACTGTCAGGAGAACCTCACCTGGTGACGCCCGGCTAGCGGTAGCCGTCGGTGTTCGCGGGCAGGTCCCTGTCCTGCACCTCGACGAGGTAGCGCCAGCAGTCCGGCCGCGAGCCGTCCACGTCGGTGAAGCCGTACCGCCGGGCCAGTTGCCCGCTCGAGACCACGGCTCCGCTGAACTGCATGACGTCGGGGTCGGCGGCCAGCGCGGCGACCGCCCGGCCGACGAAGGTCGGCGACTCGGAGATGGCGAAATGCGGTTCCCGGTCGAGCGCCTCGCGCCAGTTGTCCTCGGTCACGCCGAAGATCTCCAGCATCGTCTCCGACCGAAGCCAGCCGGGGGTGACGGCGACCGCCGCGCCGCCCAGCGGGGCCAGTTCGTGGGCCTGCGCGGTGGTCATCCGCTGCACCGCGGCCTTGACCAGGTCGTAGTAGAAGCCCACCTGGTGCCTGTAGGCGACGTTGTATTCCGCTGTGCCGTCGGTCATCTCGATGACCAGGCCACCGGGTCGGCGGATCAGCAGGGGCAACGCGACATGGCTCGTGATCGCGTGGGTGTCGATGCCCATCCGCAGCATGCGCAGTCCGCCGTCGAGGTCGTGCTCCCAGAGCTTGGTGCCGAACTGCGCGTATCTGTCCCCGCCGAAGATGTCGTTGACCAGGACGTCGAGCCGGCCGTGCTCGGTGTCGATGCGGGCGATCAGGGCGCGCACCTGGTCCGGGTCGAGGTGGTCGACCCGCAGCGCGACACCGTCACCGCCGGCCGCCGCGATGAGATCACCTGTCTCCTCGATGGTCTCGGGCCGGTCGATCTCCGACCGGCCCACCTCGCGGCTGCTGCGTCCGGTCGCGTAGACGGTCGCTCCTGCGCGGGCCAGCTCGACCGCGATGGCGCGGCCTGCGCCCCGGGTCGCACCCGCGACCAGCGCCACCTTTCCGGTCAGGTCCGGCGCGCTCATCGGCTGCGCCTCGTGACGCCCGCGCCGGGCCGCCACAGGTCGACGTGCAGCCGGTCCTCCGAGACCGTCGTCAGGACCGCCTCCTCGACACCGAGCTCGAAGATCTGCGCCTCGTCGCCGGGATTCTGGTCGTAGCTCTCGAGGATGGCCTTCTTCTCGTTTCCGAACAGCTCGCGGGCCCGGCCGGAGATCTTCGCGTCGCCGCCCTCCATGGAGTGGTGGCCCGGATTCGTATGCAGCGAGTAGCGCGGGTCGCGGTGTAGATCACGCACCTTCATCGCGCCCGGCATCGACCCGAGGACAAGCAGTCCATGGAAGGTCTCCACCTCGGTGCCGCTGACCCGAGGGGATCCGTCGGCCCGCAGCGTCGCGAGGACGTGATGCTTGTGTGCGCGCAGCCGCGCTTCGATGCGTTCGGGCAGTGTCGGGGCCTCGTCGACGAACTGTTGCCAAGTTGTCATGCCGACCAGTGTGCACCCGAATCCCTGACATCTTCTGTCAGTGATTCCAGATAGACTCGGGCGGTGCGTTCCAGTCGGTTGCTCGACCTCATGCTGCGGCTGCAGGGTGGGCCGGGGAGCACCGCCGAGCGGCTGGCCGAGCAGCTGGAGGTTTCGGTGCGCACCGTGTACCGCGACGTCGCGGCGCTGCAGGCCGCGGGCGTACCGATGTGGACGGAGAGCGGTCCGGGTGGCGGCATCCGGCTCCTCGACGGCTGGCAGTCCAAGCTCAGCGGGATGACCGGTGTCGAGACATCCGCGCTCATGCTGCTCGGCGTCCCCGGCCTGGCGGCGGACCTGGGCCTGGGGGAGCAGACGGCCGCCGCGGAGGCCAAACTCCTTGGCGCGATGCCACTTCCGCTGCGTGCGGGTGCCGAGCTCTGGCGCAGCCGCCTGCACGTGGACGCCCCCGGCTGGTTCGGGCGGGCGGCGAACGCGCCGCACCTGGCGACGGTGGCACGGTCGGTGCTCGACGGCCGACGACTGCGGATCGGCTATCGCCGGGGCGGCCGGGAGGCGACCCGCACCCTCGACCCCCTCGGGCTGGTGGCGAAGGCGGGCGTCTGGTACCTCGTCGCCGGGCACCGCGGCGCCACGCTGTCCTTCCGGGTCTCGCGGATCGGTGCCGCCGTGGTCCTCGACGAGGACGCCCGGCGGCCGGACGACTTCGACCTAGCGGCGTGGTGGGCGCGGTCGGCCGCCGAGTTCGACCGGTCGCTGCTGCGGTACCCGTGCCGGGTGCGGCTCGCGCCCGCGGCGTGGCGATCGCTGCCCGCGGCGATCGGCACGGAGGCCGCGCGGGTGACCCCTGGCCCGGCGGACGCGGAGGGCTGGGTCGAGGTGGCACTGCTGCTCGAGTCGGAAGAGGTTGCGGTGCACCAGCTGACGGCGCTCGGCGCGGGAGTGGAGGTGCTGGAGCCGGACTCGCTGCGCGCGGGCCTGCGCGAGATCGGCGCGGGGATGGCACGCCGGAACGGCTGACGGTTCAGAGCATTCGGCGGACCCGGTCGAGCGCACGGGCCCGGCGCACCGACACCCGCGTCCACAGTGCCTGTTGAATCGTCAGCGTCGCCCAGCCTGCCATCGCCATGCCGGACAGGTTCAGCAGCAGCTGCAGCGAACTGCCCCAGATCTCGTGGGTTGCCCCGAAAGCCAGGGCCAGACCCACATTTCCCGCCGCCGGCACCGTCGTCACGGAGATGAACACCCCGGCCAGCCCGGCCGACTTCGCCGAGGTCAGCGACAGCACCCCGGCCGCCGCCGCGATCACCGCCACGATGAACGACCACTTGTCCGGGCTGTAGATGAACGCGGTGTCGGGCCGCGGACCGGTGACGTCGTCGATAGTCACCCAGCCCAGCCCCCTGCCGACCAGCGCGAGGATCGCCGTGACCGCGATCGCGACCACGAACCCGACGACGAGGGTGCGGACCGCGAGCGCGAGCAGCACCCACCTGCGCCGCACCAGCGCGACCCCGAGCGCGGCGATCGCCCCGAACTCCGGCCCCAGCACCATCGCCCCGATCACCAGGATCTGCGAGTCGGTGATGATCGCGATCGCCGCCAGCAGGGTCGCAAGGGACATGAAGCTCAGGTAGGTCCAGTTGAGCTCGGTCTCCTCGTAGGAGCGCTGTGCGACCTCCGCCCACACCACGGAGTCCGCGCTGCTGCCCGGGGTGCGCAGCTCGGCGTCGAATCCGCTGCGGGAGAGCCACGCGTTGACCGGTTCGATCTCGATGCTGCCGCGGTGGTGCAACCCGGTGGCCCGCAGGTCGTCGATCACGTCGTTGGCCGCCTCACGGGCGATGTCGGCATACACCACGTCGCCCTCCGGACGCAGCGAGGCGCCGCGCATCACCGCGAGGCCGCTGACGGCCGGTTCCGCGTCGAGGATCCGGAGGGCCTCGTCGGTCAGGTCGCTCGGCGCCAGGATCCGCAAATGGAGCATGCGGACAGTCTGCCGGGAGGCCCGCGGAAGTCGCGGGAGGCAGCAGGCATGAAATTCGGTTTCCCGGGCACCGGCGTGGTCGATAGCATGGCGTGCCATGGCTACCCCACATCCCCGCGTGTACTTCGGTGACAAGATCGTGGACGTCGCGGAGGCGACGCTCGGCGTCGCCACCTCGGCCGTGCTGTACGGGCTGAGCGTGTACACGGTGTTCCCGGTGCAGGTCGATGGGTCCCGGCGCAGCGCGTTCCGGCTGCGTGACCATTTCCAGCGGATGGTCGAGTCCTGCAAGATCATCGGGATGGATCGGTTCGCCGACGAGTGGGACTACGACCGATTCGTCTCGGTGGCAACCGAACTCGTCGCCGCGAATGCGCCGACCGAGGATGTGTTCGTCCGCGCCACCGTGCACGTCGACGAGTCGATCGCGGGCACCAGGGTGCGCGGCTGCCACACCACCGTCAGCATGTTCGTCTACGACGCGGTGCCGATCGTCCCGCAGGACGGCATGCGGCTCAAGACCAGCACCTGGCGCCGGATCCCGGACGACGCCATCCCGTCTCGCGCCAAGGTCAACGGGGCGTACGTGAACTCGGTGCTGGCCAAGCAGGACGCCATCGACGCCGGCTACGACGACGCGATCTTCCTCGACGGGAACGGCCACGTCTGCGAGCTCAGCGCCGCCAACATCTTCCTGGTCCGCGGCGGCACCCTGATCACGCCTGACGTGTCCTGCGACATCCTCGACGGCATCAACCGTCGGACCCTGCTCACCCTCGCGGCCGAGGACGGCATCCCCGTCGTCGAGCGCACCGTCGACCTCACCGAGCTGTACATCGCGGACGAGGTGTTCGTCACCGGCACCTCCGCGGGCGTGGCCCCGGTGACCGAGGTGGACGGCCGGGTGGTCGGCGATGGCACCGCAGGACCGATCGGTCAGGCCCTGCGTAAACGGCACGCGGCGGCCCTGCGCACCGACGAGCTGCACGGCTGGGTCACGGAGCTGTAGGCGCCTGCGGCGCCCGTGCGCGGTTGGCGAGTGTGTGGACTCGTCAACCGCGCACAGGCGGCGGAGCCGCTCACTTCTTGACGGCGGTGAGCAGCAGGTACTCCCACTCCATGGTGCCGTCGCCGCGGTCGTGGCGTCGGCCCAGCTCGGCCAGCTCGCGGTCAAGGGCCTCGACGCGCTCGGGGTCGTCGGCGATCGCCCGGTACACCGCGATCGTCGGGCCGTAGCAGGCCTTGAAGAAGTCGCGGAACTGCTCGGCTGTGTCGAAGCAGTCGACGGTCAACCGCTCGCGGCGCGCCACGACCTCGGTCACGCGGTCGCCGAGGAGGGCGCGCACGTGCTCCTCGCTGCCCCACAGCGGCGGCGGCTGCGCGCCTGCGGGCGGCGGGGGAGCGTACGGCTTCATGGTGGCGAACATCTGGCCGATGAAGCCCTCGGGCGTCCAGTTGATCAGGCCGAGCGTGCCGCCCGGTCGGAGGACGCGGACGAGCTCGTCGGCGCTCGGCTGGTGGTGGGGCGCGAACATCACACCGACGCACGAGATCACGGCGTCGAACTGGTCGTTCGTGAACGGCAGCGCCTCCGCGTCGGCCTCGCGCCAGTCCAGCGTCAGGCCCAGCGACTCGGCCTGTTGACGGCCCGACTCGAGCAGCTCGGGGGTCAGGTCCGAGGCGACGACGGCGGCGCCGAGCCGGGCGGCGGGGATCGAGGCGTTGCCGGAACCGGCCGCGACGTCGAGGACCCGGTCGCCCGCCTTGATGCCGCAGGCCTCGACCAGGCTCGGACCGAGGGCCGCGATGACATCGGCGGCGACCGACGGGTAGTCGCCAAGCGCCCACATGGCGCGATGCTTGGCCTTGATGTCGGGGGCGGCGGTGGTGTGTGTGCTCATGGAATTTCTCCTCGTGTGTGGTGGTGCTTCCAGCGTCGGTCCATCCGGGCGCGCGCTCCAGTCCCAGATCTGAACCACCGGCGGTTCACGATCTGTACTGGCGTCCTGGCCGGGCCAGGCGTGTACTGGTCAGGGGGGTAACCGAGGAGGAAGCCGTGTCGGAATACGGCCAGTTCTGCCCGGTGGCGAAGGCCATGGAGCTGCTCGACGAGCGCTGGACCATGCTCGTGGTGCGCGAGTTGCTGGCCGGCAGCACCCACTTCAACGACCTGCGGCGGGGCAATCCCAAGATGTCGCCCGCGCTGCTGTCCAAGCGGCTGCGGACCCTCGAGCGGGCCGGGGTGGTCCGGCGGACCGTCGAGGACGGCCGGAGTAGCTACACCCTCACCCCGTGCGGCGAGGAGCTCGGCGGCGTGGTCGAGGCGCTCGGGGCGTGGGGCGTGCGCTGGATCGGCGAGCTCGGCGAGGAGGACCTGGACCCGCACCTGCTGATGTGGGACATGCGGCGGACGGTGCCGATCGACAGGTGGCCGCGCGGTCGCACCGTGGTGGCCTTCGAGTTCGACGACGTCGCCGCCCGCGCCGGGCGGTGGTGGCTCTGTGTCACGGGCGATGAGGCCGACGTCTGCGACTACGACCCGGGCTTCGAGGTGACCGCCACGGTCGCCACCGGCCTGCGCACCCTCATCGAGGTCTGGCGCGGGGACCGGTCCTGGGAGCAGGCGCTGACGTCGGGGCGGGTCACCATCTCCGGGCCGAGCTCCGCGGCGAGGGAGGTGCCCGCGTGGCTGGGGCAGATGAACCTGGCCGCGACCGTCAGGCCGTAGTGTCCGACGAAATGTCCAAGTGTCCAATCCGCTGGACACTTGGACGCGGGCGTGCCATGCTGCGCCGGTGCAAGATCATCATTCGTTCCGGGTAGGCGTCTCCGCGGAGGCCGCTCGGCTCGCCCGGGAACGGGCGGAGATCGCCGATGCCACGTACCGGAGTGTGATCGCCGAGGCGATCGCGGTCATGCGTGCCGAGGGGTTGAGCGACCGCAGGATCGCGGCGGAACTGGACGTCAGCAAATCGTCGATCCGGGCGATGGCGATCGGTCCCGAGGTCGGCGACGAATCCGCGGCCGGTCAGATCGAGGTGCTCAGGTTCGGGGTGTGGGTCGACGTCGCGGGCATGTCCGGGCAGCACTTCATCATCGAGGAAGACCAGCTCGTCAGTCACGAACGGATGGCCCGCCACGGCATCGACGCCGAGCTCCTCCGCTCGGCCGGCCTCGCCGACACCGCCGCTCGGGAGTATCTGCAGGTGACAACGGGCCAGCGGATCCTCGTGTACTCGCAGGAACGGTGGAAGGGCAGGCCCGACGGGGCGACCGAGGACGGTTGGGATCGGCGAGGTCGCTACCTCATCGAACGCTGCCCCGGGCCGGCGGACGGGCGATGCTCGGACAGCCACACGCCGCTCCTGCTCGATGAGATCGGGCTCAGGGACGGCGATGACCTCTTCGGAACCGGCTGGCCCGGTCGGCGTCCGACCGCACATCAGGTGTGGAAGCTGCTCACCGCGGCAATCGAAGAGACCTACGGGATCTTTGATCCCTCCTATCCGGAACTCGAGCGGCGGCGACGGCCGGGAACGACGCCGCGCTACCAGGCGCGACCAGGAAACGGTGCGCCCGTGACCGATTCCCGTCGACGCTGATCCACCCGAAATCATCCGCTCAACTGAAGCGGTGCACGTGAGAAAGGGAGCCAGAAGTGGCAACACAGGAAGAACTCGTTTCGGGAATCGCCGAGATCATCGAGGAGGTCACCGGAATCGAGCCATCCGAGGTGACGATCGAGAAGTCCTTCGTCGACGATCTCGACATCGACTCGCTCTCCATGGTGGAGATCGCGGTCCAGACCGAGGACAAGTACGGCGTGAAGATCCCCGATGAGGACCTTGCAGGCCTCCGGACCGTCGGCGATGCTGTCGACTACATCCAGAAGCTGGCGGCTCAGGATTCGGAAGCCGCGGAGGCGATCCGGGCGAAGATCGAAGCCGAGACCGACCGCGCCTGATCGGCGACCCGGGAAGGATCTGCCCCGGAAACCGGGGCAGATCCTTCCCACAGGTGGGTGCTCAGGCCTCGGCCCGCCGTTCGGTGGCCGCCTGCCACGGGTTCACCCCGCGGTGCAGCCACTCGGCGGTGCCACGCCAGAACCCGTCCCGGTGCCGGTCGTGGAAGAGCCCGAAGTGCCCGATCTCCTCGTGGCCCAACAGTTTCGGGTTCAGTTCCACCCTGGTGCGGTCGCTGCCCCGGTAGTACCGGAGGGTCCGCTCGAGGGCGGCGGGGGTGCCGAACTCGTCGTCGCTGGTGGCCACCGCCAGGATCGGTGCCCGCATTGCCGCGAACCGGCGCCGCACCTCGGCTCGGTCGCCGCGCGGATAGCTGGACTCCATCGCGGACCGGCGGAAGGCCCACTCGTGGGCCACGCCCGCGGGCAGGTCCTCGAGCCAGCCGAGCCGGCGGCCGGGGAAGTACCCGTACGCGGCGGTGAGCGCCGGCATCGCCAGGTGCCACTTCGCGAGCAGGCCGATCCGGCTCCGGCGCGCGTAGTCGCGCCAGTACGCGTACTGGGCTCCGACGGTGAGCATCCGGTCCACGTGCACCGCACCGTCCGCGAACCCGGGCAGGAACCCGCCGATGCTGTGCCCGACCACGGCCAGCGGCCGGTCCGGTTCCTGCGTCCGCGCGAAGGCCACCGCCGCGTCGAAGTCCTGATCGCCCCACGCTCGCCATGCGATCGCCGCGCCGCGCAGCGTGCCGGGCGGCCGGGACTCGCCGATGCCGCGGTAGTCGTAGGTGAGTACCGGCGAGCCGAGCTCGGCCAGGAACCGCGCGTACCGGTGGTAGTAGCGGGCCAGCACCCCGGTGGCGCAGTTGACGATCACCATCGGCGCGTCCGTGCCCGCGATCGCGGGGTCGAACAGGTGCCCGCCCAGCACGACACCGTCCCGGCATCCGAAGGTGACGGGACGGGTCGTGACCTCGGTTGATGTCACGCCAGCCGCTCGATCACCGTCGCATTCGCCATGCCGCCAGCCTCGCACATGGTCTGCAGGCCGTAGCGGGCGCCACGTTGTTCCAGCGCGCCGACGAGGGTGGTGAGCAGGCGCGCCCCGCTGGCGCCGAGTGGGTGACCGAGGGCGAGTGCGCCGCCGTGCACGTTGACCCGGTCGAGGTCGGCGCCGGTCTCCCTGGCCCAGGCCAGCACCACCGAGGCGAAGGCCTCGTTCACCTCGAACAGGTCGATGTCCGCCAGCGCGAGCCCGGCCCGCCGCAGCACCTTCTCGGTGGCCGGGATGATCGCGGTGAGCATGTACAACGGGTCGTCGCCCGCGACCGCGAAGCTGTGCAGCCGTGCCAGCGGGGTGAGCCCGAGCCGGGCCGCGGTCTCGCTGGTGGTGATGAGCACCGCGGCGCTGCCGTCGCTGAGCGGGCTCGAGTTGCCCGCGGTCACACTCCAGTCGATCTGCGGGAACCGCTGCGCCGCGGCCTCGTTCGCGAACGCCGGGCGCAGCCCCGCCATCGACTCGAGCGTGCCTCCCGGCCGGACCGCCTCGTCGATGCCGAGCTCTGGCAGCGGGGCGAGTTCCTTCGCGAACGCGCCGCCGATCGTCGCGGTGTGTGCCTTGGCGTGGCTGCGCAGCGCGAACTCGTCCATCTCGGCGCGGGCGATGCCCCACCGCGCGGCGATCAGTTCGGCGCTGATGCCCTGGGGCACAAGCCCGTCCGGATAGCGCTCGGCGAACCGGGTGCCGCGCGGATCGACGCCGGCGCCGATGTTCGATCCCATGGGGGTGCGGCTCATCGACTCCACGCCACAGGCGATCACCACGTCGTAGGCGCCGGAGATGACGCCCTGAGCGGCGAAATGCACGGCCTGCTGGCTGCTGCCGCACTGCCGGTCGATCGTGGTGCCGGGCACCGATTCGGGGAAACCCGCGGCCAGCAGTGCGGTGCGGGTGATGTTGGCGGCCTGCTGGTCGACCTGGGTGACGCACCCGCCGATCACGTCGTCGACGAGCGCCGGGTCGATCCCGGTGCGGTCGACGAGCGCGGTCAGGCTGTGCGCGAGCAGGTCCACCGGATGGATCCCGTGCAGGGCGCCGCGCGGCTTGCCCTTGCCGATCGGGGTGCGGACGGCGGCCGCGATGACGGCGTCTCTCATGACTGCTCCTTCGTGGTGGTGCCGCCGAGGATTCGGCGGAGCTGGCGGGCCTGACCGGCGAGTTCACCTGTCGCGGTGTGTAGTTCGGCCTCGTCGACGCACAGGTCGTCGGTCGCCCACGCGGTGCGGTGCCGCAGCCGGTACCAGCGCGTGGGGGGCGTGCCGGGCGGAAAGTGGGCGCTGAACTCGATGGTCGGAATCGGAACGGGCGCGGTGCGGGTGGCGTACAGGCCCGGCGGCAGAGCGTCGAGCAGCACGGCCGCGACCTCCTGCGGGGCGAGGTCGATGGCGGCGGTCAGGCGGATCCAGACGTCGAACTCCGGTGTCTCACCGCCCGCGAACGGCCGCGCCGAGTTGATCGGCCGGATGTCGAGGTATTGCGAGAACGGCACGAAGTCGACGGGGATCTCCAGCGGGGGAAGGTGTTCCGGATCCACTTCGGGCATGGCCACGGGTCCGGGTGGCCAGGCCATGGTGGTGCCGGGGGACCGGGCCAGCCGGACGACCGCTGTCGCGGCGTCGCCGAGGCGCGCCCGGACGCCGGCCGAGCGTCCACCCCTGAGCACCTCCGTGTCGACGGTGAACGGGCCGGCGGCGACCGGGGCGTACAGGTGGGCGGTGACCGCGACGGGGGTGGCGTCGAGCGCGCGGGAGGCGCCGCGGAGCAGTGCCGCGACGACCAGGCCCCCGTGGATGCCGCCGAATCCCCGCCACGAGTCGTCGAAGGTCGTCGGGAACGCGGTGTTCGTGGTGGTGGTGGTGGTCATCGCAATGCCTCTGCGGTTTCGGTTGTCGGGTGGACGGGGGAATCGGTGGAATGTGCCCGCGCGGTGATGCCGAGCGCGGCGGCTGCCGCGAGCACCGAGACCCCCGCGACGGCCCACCAGGAATGCGTGAAAGCCGTTCGAGCGGAATCGAACCCGATGGGCGTGCCCAGGATGGCGACGAGGGCGCTGATGCCGACGACCGCGCCGATCTGCCGGTGCATGGTGACCACGGCGCTGCCGGTGGCCGCGCGGTCCTGAGGCAGTCCGGCGGTGGCGGTGGCCAGGATGGTCGGCAGGGCCAGGCCGACACCGACGCCCGCGATCAGCCAGCCGGGCAGGATCTGCGCCGCGTAGGCCGGCTCCGGTCCGACGGAGGCCGCGATGAGCACAGCGCCGCCGCCCCAGAGCAGGCAGCCGAGCGCGGCGATCCGGCCGGCGTCGATCCGGGAGGCGAGCCGCTGCGCGACGATCGCGAACACCGGCACCATCAGCGGGCCAGGCGCGATGGCCATGCCTGTGCGCAGCGCCGAGTAGTCCCAGACCGTCTGCATCCAGAGGATGGTCGCCAGCAGCGCGGCGGCGAACCCGGCGTTGAAGAGCAGCATCGCGGCGTTGGACCACGCGAAGCTGCGCACCCGGAGCATGGCCGGGTCGAGGATCGGCGCGCCGCCGCGACCGTTGCGGATCCAGAACGTCGCACCCGACACCAGGGCGACCGCGAGCGCGCCAAGGACCCCCGCGCTGGACCAGCCCCAGTCGGGCCCCTTGACCAGCGCGAGAGCGAGCGCCCCGACCGCCGCGGTGAGCAGGGCGGCGGCGAGGACGTCGGGATGGTCGGCGTCGCGGTCGCGGGACTCGGGGATGGAGCGGGCCGCGAGCACCAGGAACGCGATCCCGATCGGGACGTTGATCAGGAACACCCAGCGCCAGGAGGCGGCGACCAGGATGCCGCCGATCACGGGGCCCGCGGCGGCGGCGACTGCGCCGGCGGCGGCCCAGATGCGGACAGACGCCGAGCGGCGCTCGGCGGGCAGGACGGTGAGGATCAGGGCGAGGCTGGCCGGGGTGAGCAGCGCGGCACCGATGGCCTGTGCGGCGCGGAAACCGATGAGCGACCACAGGTTCGGAGCCAGCGCGCAGGCCGCGCTCGCCGCGACGAACAGCCCGAGCCCGAGCAGGAAGCCGCGCCGTCGGCCCACCTTGTCGGCCCAGCGTCCGAGCGGGATCAGCAGCGCGGCGTAGAGAATCGCGTAGCCGTTGAGGATCCAGCTCATGTCCGCGAGCGAGTGGCCCGTGAAGTCGGCGCCGATCTCGTCGAACGCCACGTTGACGACGAACAGGTCGAGGCCGGCCAGGAAGCTGGCGCCGCAGAGCGCGAGGAGGACCGGGCCAGGGCGGAGCGGTCGCGATAGCTGACTATGGAGTTCCATAGTCAGCACGCTACGAGCTGACTATGGATTACGCAAGCCAGGGGTACGATGGGGCCATGGGAGCGATTCACCTGGAGGGTGTGCTGGCCGACCGGGACGCCTGGCGGGCCACGCGATGCTCGATCGGCAAGGCGATGGAGGTCATCGGCACCCGGTCGGCGATGCTCATCATGCGAGAGGCCTACTACGGCACCACGCGATTCGACGACTTCGCGGCTCGCGTCGGGATCACCGAGGCGGTCGCGTCGGCGCGGCTGCGCGAGCTCGCCGAGGCCGGCCTGCTCGAGCGCAGCCCCTACCGCGAGCCGGGGCAGCGCACCAGGCACGAGTACCTGCTCACCGAGATGGGGCGCGATCTGCTGCCCGCGGTGCTGGCGCTGATGCAGTGGGGCGACAAGTACCTGCAGGACGGCAGGGGCGCGCCGCTGGACCTGGTCGAGAACGACACCGGCGAGCCGGTGCGGGTGGAGGTGCGCGGCGAGTCGGGACGCGCGATGCCGATCGAGGGGCTGCGGATCCGCCCGGGCGAGCAGTACCGCGCTAGCCGGCTACGCCGCCCGTGAGTGCTCGACGAGTCCCTGCACTCACCAAGCGCGCACGGGCGGCGGAGCCGCCTACAGCCAGAAGCGCATCAGGTAGTTGCCGTACTGCGCCCAGATCTCCGGCACCCCGGACAGGCCGAACAGCCAGTAGATGGCGTCGAAGAACACCCGGTTGACCGACGGCACGAACAGGAATGCCACCAGGAACAGGATGCCGAGGCCCTTGTACTGGTCCAGGGCGCGACGGGTCTTCGGGGACAGCGACGGCTCCAACGCCCCGTACCCGTCCAGCCCCGGCACCGGGAGCAGGTTCAGCACCGTCGCCATCACCTGCAGAAACGCCAGGAAGCTCAGGCCGTACCAGAACACCCTGTGTTCGCTGCCGACGCCGAACAGCCGGATGACCACCAGCAGCACCACCGCCGCGGCGGCGTTGACCGCCGGACCGGCCAGTGAGATCTGCCGCTGCACCCGGGTAGGCAGGCCCGCGGTGCGCAGATAGACGGCGCCGCCGGGCAGCCCGATGCCGCCGAGCGCGATGAACAGCACCGGCAGCCCGATCGAGAGCAGCGGGTGGCTGTACTTGAGCGGGTTCAGCGTGAGGTACCCGCGGGCCTCCACCTCGTCGTCGCCGTGCCGCCACGCGGTGTAGGCGTGGCCGAACTCGTGCAGGCACACCGTCACCACCCAACCCGCGATGACCAGCAGGAAGACACCGAAGTGCGCGAGCGTCGAGCGGGGCGCGGCGTTCCAGGAGAGCGCGCCGCCGAGCACGGCGAGCGCGAGCACGCCGTAGAAGACCGGGCTCGGGCGAATCGCGACCCTCCGAGTGGGGGCGCCGGGAAAGGTCATGCGCCCAGTATCACCCGCATCCGTGTCGCGGCCGGCGAGGTGCGGCCGGATTCCTTCCGCTCGGCGCCCCCGAGCGGAAAGATGACGGGTACGAACGTCGACCATTGCCCAGCTGGGGGTGTGATGTCGAGACGAGGAACGGGACACCCGCCGCACCTCCTCGCACTGGTGCTCGCGGTGGGTGTGCTGCTGGCCGCCACGGGCTGCTCATCGGGTTCCCCCGACAGGCAGCCGACGGTAACCCCCACGTTCGGCCCGCCACTGCCGGGCGGCGCGCAGGTCCTCGAACCGGTCAGCGGGGAGCCCTCGAGCGCGCAGGCGCCGACGAGCTGCGACGCGACCGCCAGCCTGCGGCCCGGACCGCCGACGACGCCGGGGGCGATGCCGCCGGGCGGTTCGCTTGCCCGCATCGTCGAACGCGGCAGGCTGATCGTCGCGGTCGACCAGTCCACGAACCTGTTCAGCTTCCGCGATCCGGATTCGGGTCAGATCGCGGGGTTCGACGTCGATGTCGCGCGCGAGATCGCCCGCGACATCTTCGGGGACCCGTCGAAGGTCGAGTTCCAGATCCGCGACACCGTCGACCGGGAGCCCGCGCTGCGGGACGGTTCGGTGGACCTCATCGTGAACGCCATGACGATCACCTGTGACCGTGCGGAGCGGATCGCCTTCTCGACCGTCTACCTGAACGCCGCGCAACGGATACTGGTGACCGAGGGGTCGGGAATCGGTGGCGTCGCGGATCTCGCGGGCAAGCGGGTGTGCACCGTCCCCAACACCACCTCGCTGGCCAACCTGCAGCGGATCCAGCCCGCCGCCACCGTCCTCGCCACCGAAACCTGGGCGGATTGTCTCGTCGCACTGCAACAACGGCAGGTGGACGCGGCCACCGCGGACGACACCCAGCTGGCGGGTCTCGCGGCGCAGGACCCGTACCTCGAGATCGTCGGGGACAGCCTGGAACCCGAGCCGTACGGCGTCGGGGTCAACATCGCGGACGAGGAACTTGTCCGCTTCGTCAACGGGACGCTCGAGCGGATGCGTTCGGACGGGACCTGGACGAAGCTGTACGACCACTGGCTGTCGGTACTCGGGCCCGCACCCGCGCCGCCCGAACCGCGATACCGCGATTAGCTCAGCGGACGAGTAACCAGTCCTGCGGATGCCGATAGAAGCTGCACCGCTTCAGCGAGCGAGGCGTGGTGACGCCGTCCCTGGTGACGACCGCGGCCGTCGAGCCCGTCTGTACGGCGCGTGCGCTGGTCCATCTCGGGCCGAGGAATCCCCAGCCGCGGCCGACGGTGGCCCGGACGCCAGGAGCCGCCAGGGTCGGTGCGACCCGCACCGATCGGACGGTCCCGGAGAACAGTCGGGTCGAGTCCGCGTAGGTCTCGCCGACGAGCTCGCCGCCCTCCGGTCCGGTGATGGAGGCGAGCCCGACCAGCGCGGTGCCCGAGTCGTCCCGCACCAGCGGTAGCGCCGCGGCCCGCCCCTGTACGGCCAGGTCGGCGGCGGGGGAGCCGGTCGGGAGCCGGTACAGCCGGGTTGCCGCGGTTCTCGTCGCCGTGACGTAGGCCAGCTCGACGGACAGCCGCTCGCTCCGCATCAGCCGGGTCAGCGCCGCGGCAAGGGCGGCGTCCTCGCCGACGACGATCAGTCGGGGCGCGGACGTGGACCGCTCGCCCAGCTCGTCCAGCCGGGGGAGCAGCTCGTCGAAGTCCGGCTTGCTGGGGACGGCGGGCGCGGTGACCGTGGCGAGCTCCGCCAGCCGGGGCGGGATGGGCGCGTCACCGCAGGCGAGCACGAGACAGGTCAAGGTTCTGCTCCCGGTTCGGGTCGGCGGTCGACCGGAGGTCACATTCGTACAACCAGACGATACGAAGGTGTCATTCGGTCGACCAAACCGGGCACGCGGACATAACGAGTACCCCACTACTCGTGTCATCGGCCCGTCCCGGCAATAGCGTCGAAGTCAGCCGACCAACCGACCGGAGATCCCCATGCAGATCACGATGCCGACGACTCGCGACCACCCCGACACCCTTGCCCGAACCATCCGGTTCTGCAGGTCAGGTCTCGTCGCCGCGGCGGCCGAGCTGCGCGGTGACGGCGATGCCGGACGCGCCGCGGACCTCGAGGCGGCTCGGCAACTGCTCGACCTCGGGATCGGGCAGATGTGCACGCCGTCCGGGCTGAACTCCCGGCGCTTCCAGGTGCAGCCGCGCGGTCTGCGGATCGGCAGGGCCAGGACCGACCGGCTCGTCGCGCGGGCCGACACCCTGCGGTTCACCGTGGATCTGCCGACGGGTTCCGGCCCGGAATCGTGGGACGAGACGCTCGCCGTGACCTGGTTCAACATGGCCACCCTCGAGGGCGGAACGCACCCGCTCGACCACTTCACGGCCGAGAACCCACCGGAGCCGGCAAGCCGCTCGGCGCTGGTGCGGACCGGAGTCGGGGTGATCGTCGCCGCGATCGACGGCTCGGATGACGACGGGGGCCCTACGCATCGGCCCGGGTTCGTTCTCATCGCGGAGTAACAGCACTCTCATCACTGAGTAACGGCATTTCAGCGCCAGAGCTTAGAATTTCGCAATGGTCTTCGCGTGGCCCACGGTGAATCGGGACGACGAGCTCCGCACCGTGGTGTCCACGTTGCGCAGTCGGCGGGGCCCGTGGGGTGCCGTGCTCACCGGGGACGCAGGGGTAGGCAAGACCACCATGGCCAGGGCGGCCGTCGGGGCCTTCGCCGGTGAACGGCGTTGGGCCGCGGGCACGGAGTCGGCGCGCGCGGTTCCGCTCGGGGCGTTTGCCCACCTCGTCGGCGTGTCGAGCCCGATGGACGCGGCCTCGGTGCTGCGCGCGGCAAGGGAGCATCTCGTCGCCGACAGCGCCGACATCGTGATCGGTGTCGACGACGCACACCTGCTCGACCGGCTGTCCGCCACGTTCGTGCACCAGCTCGCCGTCAACCGGATCGCACCCCTCGTGGTCACCGTCCGGACCGGGGAGCCGGTGCCGGACGCGATCACCGCCCTGTGGAAGGACAACCTGCTCACCCGCGTTGAGCTGCCCCCGTTCACGCGGGCGGAGGCGGTCTCGCTGGTCGAGACGGTGCTCGGCGGGCCGCTCGAGGAGTCGAGCGCCAACCGGATCTTCGTGATGTCGGAGGGCATCCGCTGTTCCTGCGGCACGTGGTGGAGGGCGCGCTGGAGGCAGGCACGCTGCGCGAGGTCGCCGGGGTGTGGCAGCTCCGCGGCGAGACCGTGATCAGCCCACACCTGAGCACTCTGATCGAGTCGCGAATCGATCACCTGGACCCCGAGCTGCGGCACGTGCTGGAACTGCTGGCGTTTCAGGAGCCGCTCTCGCTCGAGGTGCTCTCGAAGCTCAGTGCCCCTGAGACGGTCGAGGCGGCGGAGAACGCGGGCCTGGTGCGGGTGCGCCGCCGCGACGACTCCGGGCTGACGGTGAAGCTCGCGCACCCGCTGTACGGCGAGGTGGTGCGCGCAGGCACCGGCATTCTCGCCGCGCGGCGGCTGCGCGGTGAGATGGCGCGTCAGATCGCGGATCATCCGCCTGCACACGTGAGCGACCGGATCCGGTTGGCCGCCCTCGCGCTGGACAGCGACTCGCCCCCGGAGGCCGAGCTGCTGATCTCCGCGGCCCGCGACGCGCTCACGCTCGGCGAACTGGTCCTCGGTGAGCGGCTCGCGCGCGGGGCGATGGCGATGGGCGCCGGGTTCGCGGCGGCCCTTCCGCTCGCCCACTCGCTCGCCTGGCAGGGACGCGGCACCGAGGCCGAGGCCGTGCTCGGCCCGATCGACACCACCTCGCTCGGCGAGTTCGACCTGCTCCTGTGGTGCCTGCCCCGTTCGGCGAACCTGTTCTGGATGCTCGGCAGGCCCGACGAGGCCGCCTCGGTGATGGCCGCGGTGCGTGCCAGGCTCACGCATCCGGCAGCGGTGAACCTGCTGGATGCGCTCGAGGCGATGTTCGCCGTGTACGCCGCGCAACCCGCGGCGGCGACGGTGAGCATCTACGACGTGATCGACTCGCCCGTCGCGCTGCCGCTCGCGAAGGCATGGGCGGGCGCGAGTGGTGCCCTGGCCACCGCCTACCTGGGCCGGTTCGACGAGGTCCCCTCGTTCGCCGAGCGCGGGCTGGCGGCGGCGGCGGAGTCCGAGACCGGGCTGCTGCGCTTCACCATCGGGCTCGGCCAGGTGTACACGCACACGATGTCGGGCGAGCTGGCCGCGGCGGAGGAGCTCGCGCGGCACTATGTCGACTTCGCCGAGATGCAGCAGCCGGGCCGCTCGCTCGGTGGCGTGCTGCTCGGCCGGGTGCTGTTCGTCAAGGGTGCGCTGGCCGCGGCGGAGACCGAATTCCGCCAGGCGGCAGCGGTTCTCGAGGGCACCGGCTACTCGTGGGCCTTCCTGTCCGCGGCGTTCCTTTGTCAGTCCCTCGCCGCGCTCGGCCGGGCCGCAGACGCCCGCGAGGAGTTGGTGCGCGCCGAGCGCCTGTTCGGCGCGAACACCGAGGTGTTCCGGTCCGACCTGGAGCTGACCAGGGCGTGGGTCGCGGCAAGCGAGTCGGACACCAGGCGCGCGATCGCCCATGCCAGGGCGGGCGCCGACGCCGCGGCCGGGTCGGAACTGCTCGCGCAGGAGGGGATGTGCCTGTACCTGGCCACCCGGTTCGGGGACGCGACCACCGCGCCGCGCCTGACGGAGATCGCGGACCGGGTCCCCAGCCCCCTCCTCAGGGCCGCCGCCGCCCACGCGAGGGCGTTGGCGGGCGGCGACGGGGATGCACTGGACACCATCGCCGGGAAGGTGGAGGAGGCGGGCGCCCTGCTCGCGGCCGCTGACGCGGCGGCGCAGGCGGCGGCAGCGCACGCGAGCGCAGGCAACCGTCGCGCCGAACTCGCCTCGACGGCCAATGCCAAGCGGCTCGCCGATCTGTGCGGGGCCACGACGCCCGCTCTCGCGGTGGTCGCGAAGCCGCTGCCGCTGACCGAGCGGGAGCGGGAGGTCGCGTCGATGGTGGCGCTCGGCCTGTCCAACAAGGAGATCGCGGATCGCCTCGTGGTCTCCGTCCGCACGGTCGAGGGCCACATCTACCGTTCGTGCACCAAGCTGAACGTCGCGGACCGGGCCGCGCTGGCGGACGCGGTCCGGGTGGGAAGCAGGTAGCCGACTACGCGCGCCGTAACCGGGCAGAGGCGACACAATGGAAGGGACAACAACCGCCCCTTCCGATGAACGGAGCCGCAATGCGGCGATCCCAGCGCAGAAGGCTCGATCCTGCGCGTCTCGACGGTGCCGCCTTCGCGCCGCCCGGCCCCCTGCAGTCCGTGTCGCGACAGGCCCGGTTCGAGACCGTCCCCTTCCACACCACGGAGGAGGAGTCGCGCGAGCTCAACCTCAAGCACCTGCTGCCGGGGTCGACCGCCCCTGGCGAGGGGCCGGTGCTGTTGATCGGTGGCACCAGCGTCCGCGCCGACATCTTCTCGCCGCCGACGGAGGACACGCTGCCGGAGTTCCTCGCCCGCGCCGGCTACGACGTGTGGATCCTCAACTGGCGGGCCAGCATCGACTTCGCCCCCAGCGAGTACCACCTCGACGACGCGGCCGTGTACGACCACCCCGCCGCGGTGCGGACGGTACTGGAGCGGACCGGAGCCGAGACCCTCAAGGCGGTGGTGCACTGCCAGGGCTCGACCAGCTTCATGATGTCCATCGTCTCCGGCCTGTTGCCGGAAGTGACCACGGTGGTGAGCAATTCGGTGGCACTGCACCCGCAGCTGACCTCCCTGTCGTTCCTGAAGCTGCCACTCGCCGTCGCCACCTTCGGCAAGGTGATGCCCTACTTCAATCCGCAGTGGGGTCTGCACGCGCCGGGGTTCTGGCCCAAGGTGTTCGACTGGGCGGTGCGGGCGACGCATCACGAATGCAACAACGCGGTGTGCAAGCACAGCAGCTTCACCTACGGCAGTGCCTTCCCGACGCTGTGGTCGCACGAGAACCTGGACGAGGCGACCCACGAGTGGATCAAGGGCGAGTTCGGGTTCGTCCCGGTCACCTTCTTCGCGCAGATGGCCGAGTGCGCCGCCGCAGGCCACCTGGTGACGATGGGCAACTACCCGGATGTGCTGCCGAGCGACCTGTTCGCGCAGAATCCGCAGACCGATGCCCGGTTCGCCTTCATGACCGGCGACCAGAACAACACCTTCCTGCCCTCGGGAATGGCGAAGACCTTCGACTACTTCGAGCAAATCGAGCCGGGGCGCCACGTGTTCCAGCAGATGCACGGGTACGGGCATCTCGACGTGTTCCTCGGCAAGCACGCCGCGCGGGACGTCTTCCCCTTCATCCTCGACGAACTGAACAGGGGCTGACGATGCCGCGTTCGCTGCTGTGGAGCCACCTGCTGCTGTTGCTCTGCGCCTCGCTGCTCATGGGGGCTGGACTGGCCGCCGAACTCTCCGACGAGGCCACCGGTCCGCGGCCGCTGCCGGACGGCTGGTTCCTCGCGCTCTGGCTGATCGCGTTGCTTACCGGTTTGCTGATGATGGGCACGGAATGGCTGAGCGGCCTCGGCTGGCCGTCGCGGGTGGCGGTGGTCGCAGGGGTGGCCGCGACGGCCATCGCGTACAAAACCGACTCGCTCAGCTCCGTCGCAGTGGTCCTGTGGTTCGTCCAGTGGGCGGCGGTGGCGTACTGGTTCTACCGGCTCGCCTTCGACGCAAGGGCGGACCGGTGAGCGGGCAGTCGGGGAGGCCCGTCGCCGGGATCCGGTTCGGGGAGACGATGACCGGGCAGATCACGCTCGGCGAGACGGACGCGAGGTCGGGGTATCGCAATCCGGGCGCGTTCGGTGTCGTGGTGCGCGGGACCATCCACATCGAGGACCTCGGCGCCTTCCTCGACGACCCGCGCCACGAGGCGCGGCTGTCCGGCGAGGTCGACATCCCTTCGCTCGGTGGCCGATTCGAGTCCGACTCGGGGCGCTTCGGACTGTTCACCCCGACGGAGCAGGCGCGGATGACGCACATGGTCTACGAGTTCGGTGTGGACATCGATGGGGTCAGGCATTGGTTCCGGGGCCACAAGGAGATCCGGGTCGCGGGTCCGTGGCGGTTGTGGCCCGCCACCACCACGCTGTTGGTGACCCTGCACGAGGGGGATCGCGAGGGCCCGGTGGTGGCGGCGGGGATGCTGCGGCTGCGCCTGACGGCCTTCACGGCGTTGCTCGGCTCGCTGACCGTGACCGGTGGCGTGTCGATGTGGCGCCGCTGGGCGGCCGCGGCGCGTTTCGTCGCGTTCTTCGCGGGCGGACTGATCTCCACCTACCTGCTGCGGCGGCGCGCATGACCGTGCCGTATCGGATGGACGCCGGGCGGCTCACGATCAGCCCGCAGCGCAAGGTGGGCTGGTTCGAGGCCCGGCAACTCGTCGCCCTCGGCGCGCGGGCCGTCGCGGCGTCCGTGATCGGTTCGATGAGCGGGCGCCGCGAGATCATGGCCGCGCTCGAGGCAGAACCGGCGTTCTGTGCGGATTGCACGGGTGCGGAAGAGATCTGGCTGGACTACATGGCGGACACCGGCGACGGTTGGAACGCCACCGCCTCCGTCGCCTGGCTGCTCGGCCGGGACGGACTGGTCGTCGCGGAGCCGGGTGTGCCGGTACCGCAGCGGGTGCCGGACGACTGTCGGACCGAGGGGCTGCCGACCGCTGATCCCGGGCATACCGTGCTGCCCGCGGGCGAGGTGCTGCTGCTGGGGGGTGACCAGGTCTATCCCGCGGGATCGCGTCAGGAGTACCAGCACCGGCTGGTCGACCCGATGCGCAGCGCCCGGATCGCGCAGCCGCGGGGACGCAGGCTCTTCGCCATCCCCGGGAACCACGACTGGTACGACGGCCTCACCAGTTTCATCCGGCAGTTCTGTCAATCACCCGACGGCAGAACCTGGTTCGGGGCATGGGAGGCGCAGCAGCGGCGCAGTTACTACGCGCTGCAGCTGCCGCACCGATGGTGGGTCTGGGGCGTGGACACCGCCCTGGAGGACGACCTCGACCCCCCTCAGTACGACTACTTCCGGGCCCGCGCGCAGCAACTGGAGCCCGGCGACCGGGTGATCCTCTGCGTCCCGAACCCGACCTGGATAGACGACGCCGCGGCCGGAACTCCCGGCGGCCGAGTGGATTCCGCGACCGCCACGAAGCTCGACGTCATCATGGACCTGGCCCGCAGACCCGATCGCGACATCGAGGTGCCGCTGGTCCTCAGCGGCGACCACCACCACTACGTGCGCCACCACGGCACCGTGGGGGAGCAGGAACGCCACTACATCGTGTGCGGCGGGGGCGGCGCCTTCACCCAGGGCACGATCGGCACCCCGGTCGACGTGTCCATGTCGGACGGGCTCTCCTACGTCGGCTCGGCCCGATTGCAGACGGCCTTCCCGACGGAACAGCAGTCCGTTCGGCTGCGACGCGGGGTGTTGGGCTTCCCGGCCTCGAACGTCTTCTTCACCGCCGTGCTCACCGTGCTGTCCGGGTTCGCCGCGATGCTGCTGGGAGCGGGCGGCGGCAGCACGGGGATCCTGGGCGGCGTTCTCGGCACCCTGCAGGGATTCGGTCCGGCCGCGGTGTGCCTCGCCATCGTCGCCGCGTTCTCGGCGTTCGCGGTCAGCGGTCGCGCACCCGGCATGCCCTCGGCCGCCGCGGGTGCGGTCGGCGGGGCGCACGCGCTGCTCCTGCTGGCGGGCGGATTCCTGCTGGTGCGGGCGGTACTGCGGGCAGGCCTGGACTGGTGGCTCAGCGTTCCGATCTCGTTGGCCGCGCTCTACCTGTACTGCGGCACGCTCTTCGGTCTGTACCTGTTCCTGACCCACAAGTTGCTGGGCATGCACAATCTGGAGGTCTATTCCGCGCAGGGCATCGAGGGCTACAAGTCCTTCCTCCGGATTCACATCTCCGCGCAGGGGCTGCGTGTCTATCCGATCGGCCTGCGCGCACCATCGACCGGCTGGGTGGCGGCGCCGGGCGTGGAGTCCCGCGACGACCCGGCACCCCGGGGTCGGTTCCGCCGGACCGGGTCGGTGAGCCTTGACCTCCCGGACGGCTGTCAGCGGGTCATCGACCCCGTCGAACCGCTGCGCCCGCACCTGATCGAGGTGCCGTTCCTGATCCCCAACGGCACCGTGCCGGACGGCTCGCCGTGATCTACGACGTGGTGGTCGTTGGCAGCGGGTTCGGCGGCGCGGTCGCGGCGTGCAGGCTCGCGGCGGCGGGGCGCAGCGTGCTGGTGCTCGAGCGGGGCAGGCGATGGGAGCCGGAGGACTATCCGCGCAGGCCAGGCGACGCGTGGCTGTTCGATCCCCGCGCCCCGCATCGGCGCAACGGCTGGCTGGAGCTGCGGTTCCTTGATCAGATGGTCGTCGCGCAGGGCGCGGGGGTCGGCGGGGGATCGCTGATCTACGCGAACGTGTGCATCGATGCCCAGCCGGAGGCATTCGCCTCCGGCTGGCCGTCCGCGATCACGGCCGAGGAGATGGCGCCGTACTACCGCGACGTCGCCGAGATGCTGACCCCGATGGAGATCCCCGCGGGCCAGCACACCGCCCGCCTCGAGCTGATGCGGCGGGCCGCGGACGCCATCGGGGAGGGCGAGCGCTTTCAGAAGGTGCCCCTGGCGATCCGGTTCGACCCGAGCTTCACGCCGGCGCCCGCCGAGACACCCGAGTACGAGAGGTCGGTCGCGGCGCCCAACGCCCATGGCCGCGAGCAGGGCACCTGCGTGCACTGCGGCAGCTGCGACGTCGGGTGTCCCACGCGGGCGAAGAACACCCTCGACCTGAACTACCTCGCGGCGGCGGAGGACTCCGGTGCCGTCATCGCGCCGCTGTCCCTTGCGCGGTATCTCTCGCGGGAGGACGAGGGCTGGCAGGTGCATTTCGATCACCTGGACGGCGGTCGCCGCAGGCCGGATTCGGTGACGGCGCGCCGGGTGATCCTCGCCGCCGGGTCGCTCGGGTCGACGGAACTGTTGCTGCGCTCGCGCGACGAGCACCGGACGCTGGCGGACCTGCCGCGGGCACTCGGCCGCGGGTGGAGCTCGAACGGAGACTTCCTCACCCCAGCCGGGTACGGCCGCACGTCGGTGGCGCCGACCTCCGGTCCCACGATCACCTCGGCCATCGACTTCCTCGACGGTGCGCGCGGCGGGCGGTACTTCGTGGAGGACGGTGGGATCCCGAACCTGCTGCGGAACTGTTTCGAGCAGCGGCTGCGCGACGGGGTCGGCTCACCGTTGCGTCGTCGCATGTGGCTGCGCCTGTCGCGGGCAAGCGAGTTCGACTCGGTGATGCCGTGGTTCGGCCAGTCGGTCGACGCGGCGGACGGTTCCTTCTACCTCGGTCGCGGCCGGGTGCGGCCGTGGCGGCGGGTGGTGAAGCTGGACTGGAATCCGCACCGGTCCGAGACGGCGATCGGGGCCATGGCCGAGATGCACGCGCTGCTGACCGAGGCGACCGGGGGCAAGCCCAACCCGTTGCTCACCTGGAAGCGATTCCGGGCCCTGGTGACGCCACACCCGCTGGGCGGATGCAACATGGCGGCCGCGCCCGCGGCGGGGGTCGTCGATCACGCGTGCCGGGTGTTCGGGCAGGACGGGCTCTACGTCATGGACGGCGCGGTGATACCGCGGGCGATCGGGAGGAACCCGTCGAAGACCATCGCCGCGGTCGCGGAACGCGCGGTCGCCCTGCTGCTCGCGGAGGACTGATCGCGGGGCCGACGGGCGCGTAGTCGACTACTGGTGCCGTTGTCGGTGTGGGGTGTCACGATGGAGTCAGCGCGAACGATAGACATGTGGGACGGATGAACCGAGGTGACTCCGATGACATGCATGACCGTCAGGGTCGTCAATACGACCAACGAGGAACTGTTGCTCGACGAGGGGCCACCGAGCCCTGTGCAGCCGCCGCCTCCGCAGCGGATCGGTCCACACGCGACCGGCGAGTTCCGGACGGACACGGACCTGTGTTACCTGCTCGGCGGCGACCCGGACCGGGCGATCTTCATGCAGCTCAGCGGTGCCGTCTGGGCGCCGCCCACCTCATCGATCCGGGCCGCCGCAGGCCCTTCCGCGCTCGAGGTCGAGGTCAGCACCGCACCGTGGGTGCACGCGCCGCACCTCGCGTGACCGGTCGCGCCGCTGGGTTCAGTTCGCCGCGCGCAGCGCGCCGAACAGGCCGTCCTTCTCCTCCTCGGGACCGGCGGTGAAGTACAGCGCGTCGGCGTCGCCGAGGCTTTCGCCGTTCCCGAACAGCAGGCCCCACAGTCCCTCCACCGCCAGCGGCTCACCCGCGCCGTCGCGGAGGTAGTCGACGAAGTCTCCTGTGGCGTCGTCGAAGGCGAGGATGCGTCCGGCCCCGGCGAAGTTGCCGACAAGCAGCTTCCCGGCGAGTGCACCGAACTCGGCGGGGGCGAGGGCGACGCCCCAGGGGGCGTTGAGGCGGCCCTGGTCGTCGAGCACCCGGACGAGGGTGCCCGTGGCGTCGAATTCGGCGACCTTCCCGCGGTCCGGCCTGTCCTGGGCGGCGGCTTCCTGTTCTGCGTCGAGGGAGTCCTCCTCGCCGGCATCGAATGACGTGGCCGGGCCGCCGTCGGGGGCCTTGGTGATGGCGTAGGTGACGAACACGCGGTCACCGACGGTGGTGATGTTGAAGGGGGCTGGGTCGCCGGGGCGGGCCTTGTTCCCGCGGTCGGGGTTCGCGGGGTCGAGGGGGTCGCCGGTGGCGAAGGGGTTCGAGAAGCCCTGGGTGGGGACGGGTTGCCAGTTCTTGTCGAACTGCCGGATCTGTGGGGCGGCGCCGAAGTCGGCGGCCCAGAGGGCGTCGCCTCCGCCGGGTTCGAGGGCGATGCCGAAGAAGTTCATGCCCTCGGCCGTGCCGTCGAACATGTCCTCGGCGGGACCGTTGTGGCGGACGATCTGTCCGTCGGTGCCCTGTTCGGTCCATCCGGAGATGTGGCCGGAGTCGGTGGCGAACAGGAAGCGCGCGGATCCGGTGAGCAGCTGCTGCTGTCCGTCCACCTGGACCGGTTGGTCGGTGACGACGAACGTGTCCGAGGTGATGGGTGCGGGGTTGAAGATGACGCCGGTGGTCTTGCCGATGCCCGCGTCGGAGGTGTCGGAGTCGGCGCCGGGGACGGTGACCTCTTGCAGTCCGTCCTGGTGCAGCTGGCGCATGGCGGGATCGGGGGAGGCGGTGACGTCGCCGACGAACTCGTAGGAGGTGCCGCCCGCGCCGACCCAGAAGTGGCCACCTGCGCCCTTCGGGCGGATGGCCACGCCCCATGCGTTGACCATGTCGGGCAGGGTGAACGGCGCTGAGTAGGTCTCGCCGGTGGCGGCGAGGTTGGTCTGGGTGTAGCGGTTGCCCGGCAGCGCCTCGACGGCGTCCGGCGCAGGCGAGGAGGACGATGCGCACCCGCCGGTCAGCGTCAGGGTGGCCGCGAGGGCGAGGCCCCACCTCGCGCCGGTTTCGATCCGATGCACGGTCATCCCTTGGCCCTTCCAGGCGTGGGCAACAACGTTGATTAGCCTTGCCTCACCAAGGCCGGTTGTCAACGAAATCCGGGTTCTGGTGACGTGGTGGGCAGCTGCGTCGGTCGGCTGGACTAAACTGTCCTTTCGGCCACTGTCCATGGACGGCTGGCCTCTGCGCTGCGACATGCACAGATGCCCGTCAACCGTAGGAGTCAACGTCATGCCGGCAATCGTCCTGATCGGAGCCCAGTGGGGCGACGAGGGCAAGGGCAAAGCTACCGATCTACTGGGCGGACGCCTGCAGTGGGTGGTGCGCTACCAGGGCGGTAACAACGCGGGTCACACCGTCGTCCTGCCGAACGGCGACAAGTTCGCACTGCACCTGATCCCGTCGGGCATCCTGACCCCCGGCGTCACCAACGTGATCGGCAACGGCGTCGTGGTCGACCCGGGCGTGCTGCTGACCGAGCTCGCGGGCCTCGAGGAGCGCAACGTCGACACCAGTCGGCTGCTGCTCTCGGCCGATGCGCACCTGATCATGCCGTACCACGTGGCCATCGACAAGGTGACCGAACGCTTCTTGGGAGCCAAGAAGATCGGCACGACCGGCCGCGGAATCGGGCCCTGCTACCAGGACAAGATCGCCCGTGTCGGCGTGCGCGTCGCGGATGTCCTGGACGAGAAGATCCTCACCCAGAAGGTCGAGGCGGCCCTGGAGTACAAGAACCAGGTCCTGGTCAAGATCTACAACCGCAAGGCGCTCGACGCGCAGCAGGTCGTCGACGAGGTGCTCGGCCAGGCCGAGGGTTTCAAGCACCGGATCGCCGACACCCGGCTGCAGCTGAACCAGGCGCTCGAGGCGGGCGAGACCGTGCTGCTCGAGGGGTCGCAGGGCACGCTGCTCGACGTCGACCACGGCACCTACCCGTATGTGACCTCGTCCAACCCCACTTCCGGTGGTGCGGCGGTCGGTTCGGGTATCGGGCCCACCAAGATCACCACGGTCCTCGGCATCCTCAAGGCGTACACCACCCGCGTCGGCTCGGGCCCGTTCCCGACCGAGCTGTTCGACAACCACGGCGAGTACCTGGCCAAGCAGGGCGGCGAGGTCGGCGTCACCACCGGTCGTGCGCGGCGCACCGGCTGGTTCGATGCCGTGATCGCCCGTTACGCCACGCGCGTCAACGGCATCACCGACTACTTCCTCACCAAGCTGGACGTGCTGAGCAGCCTGGACACGGTGCCGATCTGTGTCGCCTACGAGATCGACGGCGTGCGATACGAGGAAATGCCGATGTCGCAGACCGAGGTTCACCACGCCAAGCCGATCTACGAGGAGATGCCGGGCTGGTGGGAGGACATCTCGCACGCCCGCACCTTCGAGGAGCTGCCGGTGAACGCGCAGAACTACGTGCTGCGGCTCGAGGAGCTCTCGGGCGCCTACATCTCCTGCATCGGTGTCGGCCCCGGCCGGGACGAGACCATCGTCCGCCGCGAGGTCCTCAGGTAGGACCCCGGGTCAGGGCGCATCAGCCGACGAAGAGGCCGATGCGCCCGATCCGTAGCGGCAGAGTGGTTTTCGTGGGAAGGCCGGACTCCACGGCGCCCGCGTGCGCCCTCGTGGTGGGCCGCACCGGCTGAACCGTCACCGTCAACGCCGCCGGGTCCCACCGGTAGGCGGACGCCAGTGCCTGCACCAGGGCGGTGATGTCGAAGGTGAAGCCCAGCCGCCCGTCGGCGTCCACGCCGAACAGCGAGAAGGTCCCGGCGAGGTGATGCTCGGGCTTGCCGTCGACATCGGCGTCGGGCAGGTTCATGTACACGTGGTACACGCACCCCGGGTTCCGTTGTGCCGCAAGGCCGTCGATCGTCAGCAGCACCGCGCCGAAGCCGGCCGCGGCCGCGGTGTCCGGGGCGTGCTCGACCACCTGGAGGCTGCTCGGCGAGACCTCGAGCCCGACGGTGGTTCGTCCGGTCAGCTCGGTCGGTCCGGGAGACGACGCGACGAGGGTGGTATTCGGCGCGACCGGAACCACCCGCTGCGGTCGGACCGGGAGCTGGGCCTGGTCGTCGTAGCGGTATCCGAGTCGATCGACGTGGTCGAGCACGTCGCGAACCGGGCAGTCGACGGGCCGGCCGGCGGCGTCGAAGAACCGGAACTCGGCGTCGAGCCAGTCCCCATCGGTCGGATTCGCGTGGCGCTCGAGCCACTGTACCCACAGCCGGTCGAGATTCGCGTGGTGCAGCCAGAAGATCGGGTCGCGGGGGGCGGCGTCGGCGTTGCTCATCAGCGCGCCGAGTTCGTCGCCCGGATCGCCGCCGATGGCCGCGTGCACCGCGCCGTGCGGGATGTTCTCCAGCTGACCGGAGAAACCGGTGCGCATGGTGCCGGAGAACGACGGCTGCCACATGGCGGTGAACGAGGACGTGATGGTGGGGCTCAACGGATCCCCCGCCATGAGGGCGGCATTGCGTAGCGGGGCGGCGAGCGCCAGCGGATTGGGTGCGCCGTCAGGGAGGTCGAGCCCGGTGTCCCGAAACGGGTAGGGGAGCGTGCTCTGCGGCTCCGGGTTGCCGTAGTTCCAGTAGGGCAGCGCGAAATCGGCCGGCCCGCCGTTGTCGATGACGGCCGCACACAGGATCTGCTCGAAGAAGTACAGGTACATCCGGTGCCACGGGAGGAAGAACCGGTTGCCGTCGTGGCTGTCGTGCGCATCGGCGAAGGTGGCGCGATAGGCGCGGTACAGGTTCGTCTGGAACTCCCAGCTGGTGGGGTCGTCGGCGGGGCGTGCCTGCATGGTGCACACCGCCTGCGCGTAGGCGAGCAGGGTCTGGTCCCAACCGCGCCCGGTGCTCAGCCGCCACACGTTGCGCCGGACCCGTGCCGCCGACCTTGCCGGTGGGTTCTCGAAGGTGGCCTGCACCTGGTCCAGCCCGAGCACCGCCCGCGGCCCGAGCTCGCCGGTCGCCGCCGCGGCGGGCGTCCCCAGCTCGCTGATCTGGAACCGGCGCACCGCCGCCTCGGTCTCGCCGCCGTAGGCCTTGTCGATGCCGTGCACGGGCAGGCTGTGCGGGTCCCAGGACAGCAGGGCGGTCTGGACCTTCCCCACCGCGTCGCCTGCGTCGTTCCTGGTCCGCGACATGGTGTCGAGGCCCGCGGCGATGGCGGCGAGCACGCCATCCCCCTGGAACAGTGCGGAAACGATCATTGAGCGGGCCCCCCGGACGGTTCGGACAACGAAACTGACTCGATCCTGATTCTTCGGTGAATCGTCCTCACAGTCGCGGGTAGTGCACTACCTGTTCCGCGGGCGATCCTGTCCGAGTACCCGTCCGCTGTGGATTAGGGTCGCGGAGACGTCGGTCACCACGCCCGCGCCGGAGCCCGGTCGTCCCGCCGGCACCAAGACCTATGTCGTGGAGCCGGGCGGCAGCCTGTCGGATGTGGCGTTGCGCTTCGGCGGCGATGTCGGAGAGATCCTGCGACTCAACGGTTTCCCGAGCCCCCGCCGCCCGCCGTCGAGGACGTCACCTGCGGGCAGTTCGCCATCGGCCCGACCCCGTTCAACCTGGTCGCGGTGAGCACCCCCGCGGGCCGGGTGGGTTGCGGAGAGGCGTTCACCGTCATGGAGGAGTTCATCGCGATGCCGGGCGCGCCGGGGCAGGCCGAGAACATCAGGGGATGGGACTGCCACCCGCGCGAGAACAACTTCCCCGAGTGCACCAGGGACGGTCTGATGATGTTCGGCGCGACGTAGGCGGTGCCGGGGCCGGTCGCCCTTCCGATCAGAACAGCGTCGGCTCGTCGAAGCCGGGGGCGCGCTCGATCGTCAGCAGCGCCCGCTTGGTGACCGCGCCGCCGTGCGCGGAGAAGCCACCGGTCTTCCCGCCCGCGGCGAGCACCCGGTGGCAGGGGACCAGGATCGGAATCGGGTTGCGCCCCAACGCCTGACCCACGGCCTGGGCGGCGTCGGGGCTGCCGATCCTGGCGGCGACCTCCCCGTAGGTGAGTGTCGCCCCCGGCTCGATCGCCCTGGTCACCGCGTAGACCCGGCTGTCGAAATCCGGCACCGAGCGCAGGTCGAGTTGCACGTCGGTGAGGGGATCGGGTTCACCCGTCAGCAGCGACACGACCCCGTCGATCGCGCGTCGGGCCGCTGGGCTCGAGTCCGGATCCCCCTCGGCGGCGTCGGGGAAGAGCTGAGCGTTCCGCTCGAGGGTCAGCTCGTCCGAGCCCTCGGGCAACTGAAAGCCCACGATCCCGTGCTCTCCCCACACCACCGCGCACCGGCCGACCGGGGTGTCGAAGAGGGCGAATTCGAGTGAGCGCACGGGTCCAGTATGCGTCAGCTTTTCACGGGACCGGCGAAAGCCACCCGCAAGGGAAGGTCCAGTTTGGGTCAACTGGACTGGTTCGCTGCGGGGGTCAGTTGTGGGGCGCACCATTGCCGGCCGGGACGGTCTCGTGTCGGGACTGCGCGGCCTGCAGATCGCGGTGGGCGCGCTCTGCATCGCGCCCCTCCGGCAGGAGCCCGGCCAGCGGTGCGGCGGGGCGGAACTGGTCGAGGTGGAAGATTCGTGCGCCGTTCGACCGGCGCGCCGCGACGAACAGGCCCGCGGAGCCGAGGGTCAGGATGGTGAGGATCAGTGCTGCGAACATGTCCCCATCGTGCGCCCAACTGGTATTGCAATAAACATCCACTTTGCGAATACTGGACTGCATGGCAATCAGGGTGCTCGGAGCGACCACGTTGGCGCGCGATCTCGGGAAGTGGCAGGACGACGAGTCCGGGGGTCGGCGCCGCGTCGCCCGCCCCGCGTACCGCGCCCTGGCCGACAACGTGCGGTTGTTGGTGGCCGACGGCCGGATCCCGTTGGGGGTGGCGCTGCCCAGCGAGCGCGACCTCGCGGGCGTGCTCGAACTGAGCAGGACCACCATCACATCCGCGTACGCGGTGCTCCGCGACGAGGGATACCTCATCAGTCGGCAGGGATCGCGAAGCACGGTCGCTCTTCCCGAGTCGGGTGCCACCGGCAAGCTGCTGCGCGGCACCATATTCGGTGGATCCGCCGTCGGTGGCGCGAGCACGGAGCCCGCCATCGACCTCACGTGCGCCTCGATGTCCGCCCCTGTCGAGCCGATGCGGAGGGCATTCGCGGAGGGACTCGACGCGTTGCCCGCGTACCTCGGCGGGCACGGCATCGAACCGGTCGGGCTGCCGGTGCTACGCCAGGCGATCGCCGAACGGTATTGCAGGCGCGGCCTGCCGACAGCCCCCGAGCAGATCATGGTCACCGCGGGCGCCCAACACGCGTTGGTCCTGGTGCTCGGCCTGCTGGCCGCGCCGGGTGAGCGCGTGCTCATCGACCATCCGACCTACACGAACGCCATCGAGGCGATCAAGAGGATGGGGGCCAGGCCGGTACCGGTCGCGGTCCGGCAGGAGACCAGGGGCTGGGACCTGGACGGAATCCGCAGCACCGCACGGCAGACCGCGGCCAAGCTCGCGTACCTGGTGCCGGACTTCCACAACCCGACGGGATTCTGCCTCGACGACGAGGGCCGCGCCGAACTGGCCGCGATCGCCAGGGACACCCGGATGACGCTCATCATCGACGAGACGATGGCCGACCTCGGGCTCGATGCGCCCACGCCGACGCCTGTGGCCGCCTTCGCGCGCGGCGCGGGACGGGCGGACATCGTCACCATCGGCTCTACCTCCAAGGCCTTCTGGTCCGGATTGCGGATCGGGTGGATCAGGGCGGAGGCCCCGCTGATCAGTGCGCTCGCCGCGTCGCGCTCCGCCCTCGACCTGGGCACCGCGGTGGTCGAGCAGCTGGCTGCCGTGTCGATGTTCGAGGTCGAGGACGAGGTGCTGCCGGAGCGGCGCGAGCAGCTTCGCAGGCAGCGTGCTGCGTTGCTCGACGCGGTCGCGACAGATCTGCCGGACTGGCGGTGCACCCCTGGCAGCGGCGGCATGGCGCTGTGGATGCAGCTGCCTGCGCCGATGTCGACCGCGCTCGCCGCCACGTCGCCTTATCACGGCGTGCTGCTCGCGGCGGGCCCACGGTTCGGGCTCGAGGGCGCGTTCGAGCGGTATATCCGGCTGCCGTACGCCCGCGGCGAGGACGAGCTGAGGGCAGCGGTCACCGGCATCGCCGCCGCCTACCGCGCGCTCTCGGGGGGCGTGGACGTGGAACGTCCTGCCCTGGTGATCTGACGTCGACGGATCTAGCGTTGACGTCGACGGATCTAGCGTTGACGCCTACGGAGGCTCCGGTGCGCCGAGATCACGTTGGACCCCACGATCGCGTCATTCGCCTGCGCGACGGCCGTCTGTTGGGTTTTGCGGACTACGGTGACCCGGCCGGATTCGTCGTCGTGAACGCCCACGGCGGGCTGGCGGGACGGCTCGACGTGGCGGCCGCGTCGACCGTTGCCCGCGACGCCGGGATCCGGTTGGTCTCGCCGGACCGCCCTGGCATCGGCCTCTCCGATCCGCAGCCGGGCCGGACGCCGCTCGACTGGGCGCGTGATGTGGGGGAGCTGGCCGATCACCTCGATGTCGACCGGATGTCGGCGATGGGGTGGTCGATGGGCGGCCAGTACGCCGCGGCCCTCGGGTTCGCGTTGGCCCCGCGACTGAACAGGGTGGCGATCGTCGCGGGGGCGCTGCCGCTGACCGAGGACGGCGTGTTCGACCGGTTGCCGACGATGGATCGCGTGTTCACGCGGCTGTCCCAGCGCGCCGCGCCGATCGCGCGGGTCGTGTTCCAGACGATGGGCGTGACGGCCAGGGCCGCGCCGACGCTGTTCACCCGGGCCTCGGCAAGGGGCCTCGGCAGGGCGGACGCCGAGGTGATCCTGGGCGAGCCGGTCGCGAACTTCGCCGCCATGACGGGTGAGGCGTTGCGGGGCGGGTGGGGGATGGTGGAGGACTACCGCGCCTGGATGCGGCCATGGGGATTCGGTCCCGAGGACCTCGCCGTGCCGGTCGACGTCTGGTACGGCGACGACGACGAACTCGTCCCGAGCGCATGGCCGAGGGAGCTGGCCCGGCGGATACCCGGCGCGCGGCTGCGGACGTGTCCTGGCGGCCACTTCATGGCGCACCGGTACTACCGGGAGATCTTCGAATCGCTCTCGGCGCCCGCGTGATCCGGTTCCGGTGCGGGAGAGGGCGGGCGGGGTACCCGACAGGGTGACCCCACCCGCCCTCGTGGCGTGCGAATCGCGACCCGCTACGTCCAGACGTCGGCCGCGTCGACAGCCGCGCTCGGCGGCGGGGTCGGCAGGCCGGTCTCGGTCCGCGAGAACCGCGGCGCCGGGCGGTGCTGGGTGACCTTGTCGAGCTCGATGAGCGAACCACGGGCCGCGATGTGCGCGTTGCCGGGCGCCTCGGCGAAGGTCAGGACCGGGGTGGTGCAGGCGTCGGTGCCGTCGAAGATCGCGGCCCACTCGTCGCGGGTCTTGGACAGGAACGTCTCGGTGAAGACCTTCCGCAGCTCGGGCCAGCCGGTGAAGTCGTTCTGGCCGGGCAGCGCCGCCGGGTCCAGATCGAGCAGCTTCAGCAGTTCGGCGTAGAACTGCGGCTCGATCGCGCCGACGGCCATGTACTTGCCGTCCGAGGTCTCGTACGTGTCGTAGTACGGGGCGCCGGTGTCGAGCATGTTCACGCCGCGCTCGTCCGACCACACGCCCTGTCCTCGGAAGCTCCAGATCATGTGCGAGAGGGCAAGCGTGCCGTCGACCATCGCCGCGTCCACGATCTGGCCCTTGCCGGAGTTCTGCCGCTCGACGAGGGCGGCGAGGATGCCGAAGACCAGGAACATCGAACCGCCGCCGAAGTCGCCGACCATGTTCAGCGGCGGCACCGGGCGCTCGCCCTGGCGGCCGATGGCGTGCAGCACGCCGGTCAGGGAGATGTAGTTGATGTCGTGACCCGCGGACTGCGCGAGCGGACCCTCCTGGCCCCAGCCGGTCATCCGGCCGTAGACCAGGCGCGGGTTGCGCTCCAGCACAACGTCGGGGCCGAGCCCCATCCGCTCGGTGACGCCGGGCCGGAAGCCCTCGATCAGCACGTCGGCGCGCTCGAGCAGGCCGAGGACCTTCTCGATGTCGGCCGGGTCCTTGAGGTTGGCCTCGACGATCCGGCGGCCGCGCTGGGTCTGGTCGTGACGCTTGTCGGGGCCGGGGATCATCCCGGCGCGCTGCACCCGGACGACATCGGCGCCGAGGTCGGCGAGCAACAGCGCGGCGTGCGGTCCCGGCCCGATGCCTGCCAGTTCGACCACGCGGACGCCCGCGAGCGGGCCTTTCCTTACGTCTTCTGCGGACACGGATTCTCCTCGTTCTGGGCACGGTATGGCGTGAATTAACAGACGTTAACCCGTGGCCGCGGGGGTGTGTGCCGCGGGTCACGGATCGCCTCGACGGGGATCCGTCGAGGCGGGGGTCTTGCCTGTTCGCGACCGGCCGAGCAGAGTGAGGCCATGGCCTTCCCCGGTCGACTCGTGGCGTTCGCGCCCAGCACGGACCTCGACGTCTCGGCGATGTTCTACGTGGACACGCTGGGGCTCACCCTCACCGAACGGACCCCGTTTGCACTGGTGGTCGACGGTGGGAACGGGGTCGAACTCCGGATCACCCTGGTGCAGTCGAAGGCGGACACCGGGTACACGGTGCTCGGTTGGCAGATGGACGACCTGGACGCGGCGGTCGAGGAACTGCGGTCCAAGGGCGTGGAATTCAGCCGGTACCCGGGCCTGGACCAGGACGGGCACGACGCCTGGACGGGTCCCGACGGAACCAGGATCGCGTGGTTCCGGGACCCGCACGCGAACGTGCTGTCGCTGCACCAGGTCCCGGCGTAACGGTCAGCCGAGCAGCTGCCCGCGGACGAACCCGGCCAGCAGCACCGCGAAACCGCCCATCTCACCGACGATCAGCGCGATCATCGCCATGCGCAGCCCCATGTCCGGATGCTCGAACTGGTTGGTGGTGTCCCGCTTGGCGCCGTGCACGATATAGCTCGCGATCGCGGCGACGAAGAAGAAGACCGTCACGGCCGCGGCCGCCAGGTTCACCCAGGTCGGCCAGGCGCTGAGCTCGACGAACACCGCGATCAGCAGGGTCGCAAAGGAATACAGCAGCGCTGCCCGGTGCGCGATGTCCACGTACGGGTGCGCGAGGTGGTTCTCCGACAGGGCCATCTGGCGGTACTTCCACACGCCGAGGCCGAGCGCGAGCAGGAAGATCAGCCCGGCGGCGAGCAGGGTCAGTGTGGTGTCGATCCCCAGTTCCATCCGGCCATTGTGGCGTGCGCGCCTGTGGCGGGCCGCGGTCTGGCACAGTGTCGCCCGTGAGCGTCGGTGTAGAGGTCCTGATCGGGTTGGCGATCGTGGTGGGACTGGTGGGGGTCGTGCTGCCGATCCTGCCCGGTGCGCTGCTGATCCTGGGGGCCATCGCGGTCTGGGCGATCCTCGAGGGCACCGGGACCGGGTGGTCGGTGTTCGCCGCGGCGGCGGTGTTGCTGGTCGTGTCGGGTGTGGTCAAGTACACCTGGCCCGGCCGCCGGATGCGCGACGCGGGCGTACCCAAGCGGTCGCTGGTCGCCGGCGCGCTGCTGGGCATCGTCGGGTTCTTCGTGATCCCGGTCGTCGGCCTACTGATCGGATTCCTGCTCGGCACCTACCTGGCGGAGGTGCACCGGCACCGCACACACTCCGACGCCTGGAGGTCGACCGTGCACGCGACGAAGGCCGTCGGGCTGTCGATCCTGGTGGAGCTGCTCGGCGCGCTGCTGGCCGCCGGGATCTGGCTGGCCGCAGCGATCTTCGCGTAGGTGGGACAGGGAAGGTTCAACCGGCGTTCATCCACCGAGCACTGACAGCGGCCGGGGGTGTCGAGTAAAAATACCTGGACGCTTGGTCTAAGGCGTCGAGAATCCCGCAAACCGTGAAGGAGCACCCATGTCCTCGTCTGACCTGTCCGACCTGTTCGGCGCGCTGTCCACCGTCTTCGGCATCCTCGACGGCTCGTCCGCCCCGACGGGTGGATCGTCGAAGTAGTCAGGCTCCGCCCCGTCTCCATCCGGGGCTACCGGACCCCTGCTGCCACAAAGGAGTGGCGGTAGGGGGCCGATCCTCTTGTCCGTCCGGTCAGGTGAGCCGGTACCAGGCGCGGGCGTTGCCGCCGAGGACCGCCTCGAGGTCGTCGCCGACCGCGGCCGCGACGATGTCGAGGTCCGCGGCCTCGAACGCCCGCCTGGCCCTGGTCCCGGGCAGGTCGGTGCCGAACATCAACGACTCGGGATTCACGGCGTGGATGCGCCGCAACGCGTCGCCGACGTCGTCGATGGTGGCCCGGCCGAAGCCGGTGGCCTTCACCTTGACGCCGCGGTCGACCAGGTTGAGCAGGTAGGGCAGGCCCCTGGTGGACATGCCGAGATGGTCGATGCTCACGGCGGGCAGCTTCTTGAACACCGGCTCCAGGGACAGCAGCAGCGCCGCGTCCACGTAGAACTCCGCGTGCCAGCCCACCAGATCCCAGGCCCGCTGCGCCTGCGTGGCCAGCAGTTTCAGGTCGGTGGCGCTGCGGCGCAGATTGAAGCGCAGGGCCCGGACGCCTGCCTTGTCCAGCGCGACGATGTCCTCGTCGGTGGCGTCCTCGGCGAGCTGGGTCACGCCGACCCAGCCGGGGCCGAGCTCCTGCAGCGCGGCGACCAGGTAGGCCTGGTCGGTGCCCTGATACGACGCGGTCACCACCGCGCCGCCGTCCACGCCGAAGCCGTCGACCCGCTTGCGATAGTCGGCGATGGTGAACGGTTCCGGCAGGTAGCCGTCGTTCTCCACCAGTGGGAACCGGGGATCGATGATGTGTACGTGGGCGTCAAACACGGTAAGAGCATGCCTTGTCGGTGCGACAGAGGTCAGGTGGCGTTCCGGCAAGCGGGCCGAAACGCCACCTCGATCTCGGAAATTACTGCTGCGAGGCGCGCAGCATGTCCTCGCGCTCGACGACCTTGATGCGCTCGCGGCCCTCGGGTTCGCCGAGGGAACGCTCGTGGGCATCGAGGCGGTACCAGCCGTCCCAGGTGGTGAACGGGACCTGCTTGCCCTCGAGGAACTTCACGACCGCGTCCTCTTCGGGCTGCTCTGCGCCCTCGAAGTCGGGGGCGTCCTCGAGCAGGCAGGCGATGGTCTCGTTGGCGTCGCCCTTGGTGTGGCCGATCAGGCCGACCGGGCCGCGCTTGATCCAGCCGGTGACGTAGGTGCCTGCGATGTGGTTGCCGTCCTCACCGGTGACCCGGCCCGCCTCGTTGGGGACGGTGCCGGCCTGCTCGTCGAACGGCAGCTTCGCGATGTTCTGCGACAGGTAACCGACGGCGCGGTAGACGGCCTGGACGTCCCAGTCGTTGAACTTGCCGGTGCCGCGGACGTTGCCGGTGCCGTCCAGTTCGGTGCGCTCGGTGCGCAGGCCGACGACCTTGCCGTCCTCGCCGAGCACCTCGGTGGGCGACTCGAAGAAGTGCAGGAACAGCTTGTGCGGGCGGTTGCCCTGGTCGCGGATGGCCCAGTCCTGCAGGGTGTTGGCGACCATGTCGACCTGCTTGGAGCTGCGGCGCGCGGCCTCGGAGCCCTCGTCGTAGTCGATGTCCTCGGGGTCGACGATGACCTCGATGGTGGGCGAGTGGTCGAGCTCGCGCAGCTCCAGCGGCGTGAACTTGGCCTGCGCGGGACCGCGGCGGCCGAAGACGTGGACCTCGACGGCCTTGTTGTTCTTCAGGCCCTCGTAGACATTCGCGGGGATCTCGGTCGGCAGCAGCTCGTCGCCGGTCTTGGCGAGCACGCGCGCGATGTCGAGGGCGACGTTGCCGACGCCGAGCACGGCGACCTTCTCGGCCTCGAGCGGCCAGGCACGGGGGACATCGGGGTGGCCGTCGTACCAGGAGACGAAGTCGGCGGCGCCATAGCTGCCGTCGAGCTCGATGCCCGGGATGTCGAGCGCCCGGTCGGCGTTGGCGCCGGTGGAGAAGATGACCGCGTCGTAGAAGGTGCGCAGGTCGTCGAGGGTGATGTCGGTGCCGTAGTCGATGTTGCCGAGCAGGCGGACCTGCGGCTTGTCGAGCACCTTGTGCAGTGCCGTGATGATGCCCTTGATCCGCGGGTGGTCGGGGGCGACGCCGTAACGGATCAGGCCGAACGGGGCGGGCATCCGCTCGAACAGGTCGATCGACACGCCGCGTCCGGAGGCAGTATCGGACTTCATGAGGGCGTCGGCGGCGTAGATACCGGCAGGGCCGGCACCAACGATGGCCACGCGCAAAGGACGGGTCTGAGTCATCGGGAGCGAACTACCTTTTCGATGTGCGGACAGTCGGTCATTTTCGAGCGACCTGCAAGCAGTCGCTAGCGGTGATTTTCGAGCGATCTGCTAGCAGTCGCCAGCGGTTTCGAGCAGTGGTCAGGCCGTTCTCGGGCCCGCCGGTCGGCTTCCAGCTTAGGCTAAGCACACCCCGACCGGTCGTCCGAGGCCGAAGCCCCGAACCGCAACTGTCAATCCTGCGCCCTCGGGCGCCCCACCGCTAGGCAGCCCCCGGTTGGGGGGTCACAACTGTTGCTTGTGTCCCTCACTACGGGAGCGGCAGGCCTGTGCGCAACCCTCCCGATCAGGCTGAGCGAATCCATTGTCCTGGCCACACGCTCGCGGCTAGACATTGCGCCGTGTCTGCAGTGATCGACATCGACTCCGATGTCCCAGCCCCGGTGGTCCCGGTCGCCCGCGCCGGCCGTGGGGACCGGGCGAGCCGATTCGGTCTACCCCTGCTCTCGGTGCTGGTCTTCCTCGGGCTCTGGCAGCTCGCCGCGGCCAGTGGGATCTGGAACGAGGTCTTCGTCCCGTACCCGCGCACGGTGTGGAACGCCGCCGTCGACGCCTCGACCACCCACGACGGTGTCCGCGGCTACCAGGGCTATCTGCTGGCCGAGCACCTGTACATGACGTTGCGCCGCGTTTTCGCGGGCGTCGTGATCGGTGTGGCCGCGGGCGTCGCGCTCGGGCTGGCGATGGGCACCGTTGGATGGGTGCGGCACGTTCTCGAACCGTGGCTGACATTCCTGCGGGCGTTGCCGCCGCTGGCCTACTTCTTCCTGCTGGTGATCTGGCTGGGAATCGACGAGGCGCCCAAGGTCGCGTTGCTGGCGCTCGCGGCGCTGCCTCCCGCGGCCGTGGCGACCACGACGGCGGTACTCGCGGCACCGGTCACGTTGATCGAGGCGGCGCGGGCGCTCGGCGCCGGCCGAGCCCAGGTGATCCGCGACGTCGTGGTTCCCGCGGCGTTGCCCGAGACCTTCACGGGTGTCCGGCTGGCGGTCGGGATCGCTTACTCGTCCGTGGTCGCGGCCGAACTCTTCAACGGCATCCCCGGTATCGGCGGGATGGTCAAGGACGCCTCGAACTACAACAACACCCCCGTCGTGCTCGTGGGCATCTTCGCGATCGGGTTTTCCGGTTTGGTCATCGACGCCCTGCTGCGCGCCGTCGAACGGCGTGCGGTCCCCTGGAGAGGAAAGATATGAAGCACCCCCGACGTCCCGTGCGGGCGCTGCTGGCGACGCTCGCGGCGGGAGCCCTCGCGCTGACCGCGGCCGCCTGCTCGGTCGATGCGGCAGGACAGGATGACAGCAAGCCCACTATTCGCGTTGCCTACCAGACCTTTCCGAGCGGCGACCTGGTCGTCAAGAACCAGGGATGGCTGGAGGAGGCGCTGCCCGGCTACAACGTGAAGTGGACCAAGTTCGACTCCGGCGCGGACGTGAACACCGCCTTCGTCGCAGGCGAACTCGACTTCGGTGCGCTCGGATCGAGCCCGGTGGCCCGGGGGCTGTCGGCGCCGCTGAACATCCCGTACCAGGTGGCGTTCGTGCTGGATGTGGCGGGCGACAACGAGGCCCTGGTCGCGCGCAACGGCACCGGGATCGAGACCGTCGCGGACCTGCGGGGCAAGAAGGTCGGCACCGCCTTCGCGTCCACCGCCCACTACAGCCTCCTGGCCGCGCTGAACCAGGCCGGGCTGTCCGCATCCGACGTGCAGCTGGTGGATCTGCAGCCGCAGGCCTCGCTCGCCGCGTGGCAGCGCGGCGACATCGACGCCGTCTACACCTGGTTGCCCACCCTCGACGAGGTGAGGAAGGACGGCAAGACGCTGATCGCCAGCAGGGAGCTGGCCACGGCGGGCAAACCGACCCTCGACCTCGGCGTCGTCTCCTCCTCTTTCGCGGCCGAGCACCCCGAGGTCGTGGACGCCTGGCGCTCCGCCCAGGCCCGCGCGCTGACCACCATCGCCGACGACCCCGCCACCGCGGCGAAGGCCGTGGCCGCGGAGATCGGCATCAGCGAGCAGGACGCGGCGGGCCAGCTCCGTCAGGGCGTGTTCCTGCGGCCCGCGGCGTTGTCCTCGCCGGAATGGCTCGGCGCCGAGGGCGCACCCGGCAACCTGGCCGACAACCTGCACAGCGCGGCGCAGTTCCTCGCCGAGCAGAAGCAGATCACGAGCGCGCCCGACCTCGCGACCTTCCAGAAGGCGCTGTACGTGAAGGGCCTTCCCGGTGCCATCCAGTGACGAGGCGGCCATCCGGCTGCGAGAGGTCACACACGTCTACGGCGCGGGGGCGGCGGCGGTCACCGCGGTCGGCCCGGTCTCGCTGGACGTCCCGGCGGGGGAGTTCCTGGTGCTCGTGGGGGCCTCGGGGTGCGGGAAGAGCACACTGCTGCGGCTGATCGCCGGTTTCGAGGAGGCCACCGCGGGCGCGGTCCTGGTCGCGGGGGCCGATCCCTCGCCTGGTGTGACCTCGAGCGTGGTGTTCCAGCAGCCGCGGCTGTTCCCGTGGAAGAGCGTCGGCGGCAACATCGACGTCGCGCTCAAGTACGCGCGGGTGCCCCGGCAGGACCGGGACGCTCGCCGCGAGGAGCTGTTGGCCCGGGTCGGTCTGGAGGGGATGGCGGACCGCCAGATCTGGGAGATATCCGGCGGCCAGCAACAGCGGGTGGCGATCGCCCGTGCCCTCGCCGCGCCGACCCCGCTGCTGCTGCTCGACGAGCCGTTCGCCGCGCTGGACGCGCTGACCCGCGAGCGGCTGCAGGAGGATCTGCGGGCGGTCAGCGCGGGGGCGGACGGTGCCGAGGCACGCACGAGCGTGTTCGTCACGCACAGCGCCGAGGAGGCCGTCTTCCTCGGTTCGCGGATCGTGGTGCTGACCCGGAGGCCGGGCCGCATCGCGCTCGACCTCACGGTGGATCTGCCCCGGTCCGGGGTGCCCGCGGACGAGCTGAGGGGGTCCGCCGAGTACGCGGCGCTGCGGGCCGAGGTCGGCCACGCGGTCAAGCTGGCCGCCGCGGCGTGAACAGTTTCACGGGCTGTGAAAAACTGATGCCATGAGCTACGCAGGCGACATCACCCCGCAGCAGGCATGGGACCTGCTGCGCGAGCATCCGGAGGCGGTCCTCGTGGATGTCCGCACCGATGCCGAGTGGAAGTTCGTGGGTGTTCCCGACACCTCTGAGCTCGGCAAACATCCGGTGTTCATCGAGTGGGTGAGCGTGCGAGGGGCCAGGAACGACAACTTCGTCGACCACCTCAAGGAGGCCGGAATCACCGGCGAGCGTCCCGTGGTGTTCCTGTGCCGGTCCGGTCAGCGCTCCATCGGTGCGGCCGAGGCCGCGACCGCGGCCGGGATCGAGCCGTCGTACAACGTCCTCGACGGCTTCGAGGGCGGCATCGACGCGGACGGCCACCGCGGGGCGGTCGGCTGGCGTGCGCTCGGACTCCCCTGGCGGCAGTCGTGAGTGGCATCCCGCAGGGCGGGGCCTTCCACCGCGAGCTCCCGCCGGACGTCGGTCTCGGCACGCTCGGCGTGCGCGGCGGCGTCATGCGTACCGGGTTCGAGGAGACCTCCGAGGCACTGTTCCTCAACTCCGGCTTCGTCTACGAGTCGGCGGGTGCGGCGGAGCAGGCGTTCACCGGCGAGGTCGACCACTTCGTCTACTCCCGGTACGGCAACCCGACCGTGAAGATGTTCGAGGAGCGGCTGCGCCTGATCGAGGGTGCCGAGGCCTGCTTCGGCACCTCCAGTGGCATGTCGGCGGTGTTCACCGCGCTCGGTGCCCTGCTGAAGGCGGGGGATCGACTGGTCGCCGCCCGCAGCCTCTTCGGCTCCTGCTTCGTGGTGTGCAACGAGATCCTGCCGCGCTGGGGCGTGGAGACGGTCTTCGTCGACGGTGAGGACCTCGAGCAGTGGGAGCAGGCGCTGTCGGTGCCGACCACCGCGGTGTTCTTCGAGACCCCGTCGAACCCGATGCAGTCGCTCGTTGACGTCCCGCGGGTCGCGGAGCTCGCGCATGCGGCCGGCGCAAAGGTGGTGCTGGACAACGTCTTCGCCACCCCGCTGCTGCAGCGCAGCCTCGACCTGGGTGCGGACATCGTGGTGTACTCGGGCACCAAGCACATCGACGGCCAGGGCCGGGTGCTCGGCGGCGCGATCCTCGGGCCCAAGGACTACATCGAGGGTCCGGTGCAGAACCTGATGCGGCACACCGGTCCCGCGCTGAGCCCGTTCAACGCGTGGACGCTGCTCAAGGGGCTCGAGACCATGCCGGTGCGGGTGCGGCACTCGGTCGACTCGGCGCTCCAGATCGCCCGGTTCCTCGAGGGGCACAAGTCGGTGCGCTGGGTGAAGTACCCGTATCTCGAGTCGCATCCGCAGCACGATCTGGCCAAGCGGCAGATGAGCGGCGGCGGCACCGTCGTCACGTTCGAGCTCGATGCGCCGGACGGCGAGGCCAAGAAGCGGGCCTTCGAGGTGCTCGACGCGCTGCGGGTGATCGACATCTCGAACAACCTCGGTGACGCCAAGTCGCTGATTACCCACCCGGCCACCACCACGCACCGTGCGATGGGCCCGGAAGGTCGTGCGGCCGTTGGGCTCACCGACGGCGTGGTCCGGCTGTCCGTCGGGCTCGAGGACACCACCGACCTGCTGTCGGACCTGGACAACGCGCTGCGCTAGGCGGCTCCGCCGCCCGTGCGTGGTTGACGAGTCCCTGGACTCGTCAAC
>NZ_JBSGTR010000043.1:0-47375 GCF_053607505.1 Rhodococcus sp. NPDC055112 | reverse complement strand
GTGCGTGCGCGTCGAGAGTTCGAGCCGATCCACCTCGGTGAGGGCGGCGATGCCGTCCTCGGACGTCAGGTAGTGCACGTCCTCCCGGGTGAACTCGTATCCCACTACTTCGGTTCGGGCTTCACGCCGGTGATCATCACGTTGTAGAAGAAGCCCCGCGGCACGACGTGCTTGAGGACCTTCTCGTCCACCCAGCTGAGCGTCTTCCAGCCGCCGAAGGCGAACCGGCCCCAGCCCCAGCCCAGCTTCTCCGGCGGCACGGCGGCCTCGAAGGTCCGGACCGGCCAGCCGAGCAGCGCCGCGGCGAACTCCTCGGTCGCGGCGTGCACCTGGGTGGCGCCTGCCGACTTGGCCATGTTCTCCAGATCGGTGGGATCGAAGGTGTGCAGGTCGACGACGGCCTCGAGCGCCGCGGCGCGGGAGGACTCGTCGAGCTCGGCCTGCGGGCGACGCCAGTCGGCCAGGAACGGCAGCTTGGTGACCCGGGTGGTTGCTTCCCACGTCGCGCGACCGAGCCAGCGGGCGTAGAAGTTGCCGATGGTGGTGGGCTCGCCTGCGAAGACGAAGCGGCCGCCCGGCTTGAGCACCCGCAGCACCTCGCGCAGCGACTGCTCCACATCGGGGATGTGGTGCAGCACGGCGTGACCGACGACGAGATCGAAGGTGTTGTCCTCGTACGGGATGGTCTCGGCGTCGGCGACCCGGCCGTCGACCGGCAGGCCGAGGCCCTCGGCGTTGCGCAGCGCCACCTTCACCATGCCCGGCGACAGGTCGGTCACCGATCCGGTCTTGGCGACCCCACCCTGCATCAGGTTGAGCAGGAAGAAGCCGGTGCCACAGCCGAGTTCGAGCGCGCGCTCGTACGGCAGGGGCTGGTCGCCTGCAACCGCGTCGAACCGGCCGCGGGCGTAGTCGATGCAGCGCTCGTCGTACGAGATCGACCACTTGTCGTCGTACGTCTCGGCCTCCCAGTCGTGGTACAGGACCTGGGCGAGCTTGGTGTCCTTGAGCGCGGCTTCGACCTCTTCGGCCGTGGCGTGCGGGTTCGGCGCGGGATCGATCCCGTCCTTCGGGCTTGCAGTCATGGGTGAGAGCCTACCGGGTAGTAAGGAGTGTGAACAGGTTCTAGTTTTGCGGTGAGATCCGGGCCGCTACTTGCCCGTGAACTGCGCCTTACCCGGGCCGTTCGCCACGAAGGACTCCATGCCGATCGTCCGGTCCTCGGTCGCGAAGAGCTGCGCGAACTGCTGCGCCTCGATCTTGAGCCCGGTGTTCAGGTCCGTGTCGAGGCCCTGATCGATGGACGCCTTGGCCGCGGCAAGGGCGCGGCTCGCGGCTCCGACGAACTGCGAGGCCCACTTCCTGGCCGCGTTGTAGACCTCGTCGGGGGCGACCATCTCGTCGATCAGGCCGATCGCGAGGGCCTCCTCGGCGCCGACGAACCGTCCGGTGAACACCAGGTCCTTGGCCTTGCTCGGGCCGATGAGGCGGGCCAGGCGCTGGGTGCCGCCGCCACCGGGGATCACGCCGAGCAGCACCTCGGGGACGCCGACCTTGGCGTTGTCGCCCGCGATCCGGCGATCCGCGCCGAGCGCGATCTCCAGGCCGCCACCGAGGGCGTAGCCGGTGATCGCGGCGACGGTCGGCTTCGGGATCTCGGAGATGCAGCCGAGCGCCGACTGCAGGTCGCCCGCGACCGGGCTCATCTCGGCGAAGGACATCTCCGCCATCTCCTTGATGTCCGCGCCCGCCGCGAACACCTTCTCGCCGCCGTACACGATGACCGCCTTGACGTCGGCGTTGACGGTGGCCTCGCGGGCCGCGGCCCGGAGCTCCTCCTGCAACTGACGGTTCAGCGCGTTCATCGGGGGGCGCGCGAGCCGGATGGTGCCGATGCCGTCGGATACCTCGAGAGTCACAAACTCAGCCATGAAGCGAAGGCTACCTTTCGCCCCACGGGTGCGCCCCGGCGGCGTAGTACGGATCCTGACCGGGGAATCGCACCCGCCACGAGCCGTCCTCCTCCTGGTACAGCGTCGGCAGGATCACCGGGATCTCCGGCTCGGCGGCGAGAACGTCTGCGACCGTGCCGTATTCGCCGATCGCACTCAGCTGGCTCCAGGTCGGCGGGAGCAGCATGGTGCGGCCCTCGATCCAGTCCGTGATGGCCTGCTCCGGGGTCTGCCAGGTGACCTCGGCGGCCTCCGACGTCTCGCCGTCCGCGATCTGACCGGTTGGCGCCGCGGCCACGAAGAAGCGGGTGTCGTAGCGCCTGCCCTCGCCGACCGGGGTGATCCAATTCGCCCACGGCCGAAGCAGATCCGCGCGCAGGATCAGGTTCTCGCGCGCGAGGAACTCGCTGAACGAGAATTCGCGGGCCTCCAACTGCTTCCGCGCCTGCGCGTAGCCGGCGGTGTCCGCGACGACGGTGTCCGCGGTCGGCCCGGCCAGCAGCACGCCGCACTCCTCGAAGGTCTCCCGCACCGCCGCGCACACCAGCGCCTTCGCCCTGCCCTCCTCGACGCCGAACCGCTCGGCCCACCAGGAGACCGGGGGGCCGGCCCAGGCCACGTCCGCGTCGGCGTCCTGCGGGTCGACGCCGCCGCCGGGGAACACGGTCATGCCACCCGCGAAGGCCATCCCGCCCACCCGCCGGAGCAGGAACACCTCGGGGCCGGACGCGGAGTCGCGCACCAGGATGACGGTCGAGGCATCCTTCGGGGGAACTTCGGGGTGTGCTTCAAAAGTGGCCATGTGTCGGACGTTACAACGCCACCGCGCCCCTTAGTTCGCGCGGCTCAGGAAAGTGACCTCCCGAGGGGTGCCTCAGCGGCGGTGTTGGCCCGGCAGCCGGGTGCGCCTGGCGAAGAACCGGCCGTCCACCTTGTCCAGGCTGATCGCCTGGCTGAACGCGTGCGTCAGGTTCTCCGCCGTGATCACGTCGTCGATCAGCCCCTGCGAAACGACCTCACCCTCCTTGAGCAGCAGGGCGTGCGTGAAGCCGGGGGGGATCTCCTCGACGTGGTGGGTGATGAGCACGGTCGCGGGCGCGTCCGGGTCGGCGGCCAGGTCCGAGAGCCGCGCGACGAGCTCCTCGCGCCCACCCAGGTCCAGCCCCGCCGCAGGCTCGTCGAGCAGCAGAAGCTCCGGATCGGTCATCAGGGCCCGCGCGATCAGCACGCGCTTGCGCTCGCCCTCCGACAACGTGCCGTAGGTCCGGTTCGCCAGGTGCTCGGCGCCCAGGCTCTCGAGCATCTCCACCGCGCGGGTGGTGTCCATCTCCTCGTAGCGTTCCCGCCACCGGCCGAGCACGGCGTAGCCGGCCGAGACCACCAGGTCGCGCACCACCTCGTCGGCGGGCACCCGGTGCGCGAGCGAGGAGGACGAGAGCCCGATCCGCGGGCGCAGCTCTGTGACGTCGACGCGGCCGAGGACCTCCCCGAGCAGGTGCGCCTTCCCCGACGTCGGGTGCACCTCGGCGGCCGCGATCCGCAGCAGCGAGGTCTTGCCCGCGCCGTTGGGCCCGAGCACAACCCACTTCTCGTCGAGCTCCACCTTCCACGTCACGGGACCGACCAGGGTCACGCCGCCACGACGGATGAGTACGTCGTCGAAATCGATGAGCAGATCGGGATCAAGTTCGGACACGACGCCCATCTTGACCTACCCGCTCCCGGCGCACGCGTCAGGACCGGGTTGCGTGTCGCCGGGCCCGGTCGCCGCGCAGGTCACCGGGCCGGGCACTCCTCGTGCGCGACCGCGGGCACCGACATCGCCGGTGTCGCACCGTCGCCGCGCCAGTGCTGACCGAGCCGGTTCAGGAGGCCCATCATCAGCTGGATCAGGGGCCCTATGCCGAGCGCGTAGACGACGGTGCCAACCCCGACGGTGCCGCCGAGCAGCCAACCGGTCGCCAGCACTGCGATCTCGATCCCGGTCCGGACCAGCCGCACCGACAGCCCGGTGCGCGCGACCAGGCCGGTCATCAACCCGTCCCGCGGCCCTGGGCCGAGCCCGGCACCGATGTAGAGCGCCGCCGCGAAGGCATTGAGGACGACCGCGAACAGCATCATCGGGACCCGGACGGTCATCGCGTCCAGCTCGGGCAGCAGGGCCAGTGAGGTATCCACCGACACCGCGATCACCACGACGTTCGCGATCGTGCCGAAGCCGGGGCGCTGGCGGATCGGGATCCACAGCAGCAGCACGGCGGCACCGGTCAGCGCGGTGACGGTGCCGAAGCTCAGCGACGTGCGCTGCGCCACACCCTGGTGAAACACGTCCCAGGGGTCGAGCCCGAGGCCGGCAACGACCATCAGCGCCATCGAGAAACCGTAGAGCCACAGACCGGCGAAGAGCGCGACGAGGCGGGTGGGTAGGCGGGTGAGCATGGTGGCCAGTCTCCCGACAACTGGACCCGCAATAAAGAGCCAGTTCGCCATCGCTGGACTGCACGAGTGACATTCCTTGGTACGCCGACGGGTCAGGTCGCCACGGCGCCGAGCCGATCGAGCATCGCACTCGGGTCATCCACCTGCAGGCTCACGCCAGTGATCACGGTCGGTTCGTCACGGCGGAAGGTGATCGGGACACCACTTCGAAAGTCGATGTCGAGGACCGTGCCGTCCGGTCCCGGCAGATACAGGCGGCCGTCGCGCACTTCCTCGTCGGTGCGGTCGAACCGCCTGATCAGCCTCGCGGCACCGATCTCGGCGAGACCGACGGTCACCACGACCGCCGCCCCCGATCGGAGGACGAGTTCGTTCTCGGTGACCAGGTGCGGGTGCACCACCCGCCCGGCGAGCCAGCCGACGACCGCGACGAGGGAGACAACCGTCGCGATCAGCAGCGTCACGCGCAGCCACTGCCAGGGCACCAGCAAATGGATCGCCACCGCCTCGATCAGCCCGGCGACCATGAACGCGATCGGGAACACGAAGGTGCCCTTGCTGTAGCCGAACGCGGCCGCCTGACCGTGTCGATCGTCCACCTCACCACGGCTCCACATCCACACCGCGGTGATCACTGGGTGGCCTCGGCGTCCAGCCCCGACTCGAGCCGTGCGAGGACCCGCATGACGACCTCGCACTGCGCCGGGTCAGGTACCAGCTCGGCGACGGTCATCATCGGCCGCGCCATCGGCGTCGCGGGCCCCGCGCCGTCATCCATCAAGCCGGTTCCGCCGTACTCGCGAACGATCACGGATGCGAATCCCTCGGCGAGAGAGTCGATCTCCGGCTCCGCCATAGCTGGATCGACCCCGACCAGTGCCGCGAACCGCCGATACATCCCGACTATCTCCGCGCGCGAGCCCGGATCCGAGAGCACCCGCGTAGCGGCGTCGAACAGCGCGGAGGGTCCCGTGCCGGAGACGGCGAGCAATTCCCAGGCGTCCCGCTCGCGTTCGAACTCACGGCGTGTTCTTGGATCGCCTTCCGCCGAGATCAATTCGGAGAAGGCCACGGCCAGTTCGGCAGGCAGGGGAGAAACGGGCCGACCCTCGCGGTGGGCGTCGAGCATCTCCTGCAACCGCCGCCGCTGGCCGCCCAGACGATCGAGCTCGGCATCGATACCGTCGATGAGCGCCGTCAGGTCATCGCCGAGATCGTCCGTATCGCACTCTGCACGAGCCGAATCCATGATCGTGGCGATCGAACCGAGCGGGATCCCCGCGGTGGCCAGCCACCGAATACGGAGCAGCCTGATCAGGTCCGGCAACTCGTAGACGCGGTACCCATTGGAGAGCCGTCTCGGCTCCTCGAGAACCCCCAGTCGGTGGTAATGCCGGATGGTCCGCGGAGTGATTCCGGCAGTCTGCGCCAGGTCGCCGATTCGCATGGACCCAGCATCAACCATGACGCTGCGTCATGGTCAAGACATACCCGCACCGGGCCCGTCCCACGACAGATTCGGTCTCGCTGATTTCAACCCTTCCCGCGGGCGAGACGTTCGCCCAGGATTCGTCACCGGCCCCCGCCACCGCTGCGGGCCACCGCGACCGTCTGGAGGTGCGATGCTCGTCGAGACCGGCCTGGACCCGGCCCCCGCCGCGCGGGAACCCGCTCGCACTCCGGTGTGGCGCAGGCCCGGATTCCTCCGGGCGCTGGCCCCACTGTCCCTGCTGATCGCATGGCAGATCGGCAGCCTGAGCGGTCTGTTCTCCGAGCGCACACTGCCGGCACCGTCCGTCATCGTCGCCGCGGGACTCGAGGTGTACCGGTCCGGCGCCCTCGGCGACGCGCTGCTCGTCTCCGGGCAGCGGGTGCTGCTCGGCTTCGTCCTCGGCGCGGTCCTCGGCGTCGGCCTCGGGATCGTCGCGGGTCTGGGACGGCTCGGCGAGTACGTGATCGACCCACCGCTGCAGATGCTCCGCACGGTGCCCCTGTTCGGCTTGATCCCGCTCTTCATCATCTGGTTCGGCATCGGGGAGACGCCGAAGGTGTACCTCATCGCACTCGGCGTCGCGTTCCCGCTGTACCTCAACACCTTTTCCGGTATCCGCCACCTGGACCCCAAGCTCCTCGAGCTGAGCCGGGTGCTCGGTCTCAGCAGCGCCCAGCGTCTGCGCACGCTCGTCATCCCCGGCGCGCTCCCCCAGATCCTCGTCGGCCTGCGGCAGAGCCTCGGCATCGCCTGGCTTTCGCTCATCGTCGCGGAGCAGATCAACGCGAGTGAGGGCCTCGGCTACATCGTCAACAACGCCAGGGAGTTCCTCCGCACCGACATCGTCATCTTCGGGTTGCTCGTCTACGGCGTGCTCGGGCTGATCACCGACGCGATAGTGCGTTCGCTCGAGCTGCGGGCGTTGCGCTGGCAACCGAACCAGCCCCGTTGACCCGCCACGACCAAGGAGCCGGATTCATGACAGACGTCCTCAGTCCCCCCGCGACGGCCGCACACGTGTCCGGCCTCCGCAAGAGTTTCGACGGCCGGGCGGTCCTCGACGGCGTCGACCTCGATGTCGCCCGCGGCGAGATCGTCGCGCTGCTCGGCACCAGCGGTTCCGGTAAGTCGACACTGCTGCGCGCGATCGCCGGGCTGTCCGACGACCACGAGGGAACCGTGGCGGTGGACGGGCCACCGTCGGTCGCCTTCCAGGAACCGAGGCTGGTGCCCTGGCTCAGGGTGAGCAGGAACGTCGAGCTCGGACTACGCGACAGGCGCCGCGCCCCCGGCCGGCGCACGAAGGCCAGGCGGGTGCTCGAGGAAGTCGGCCTCGGGCATCGCCTCGACGCGTGGCCGCTCACCCTGTCCGGCGGCGAGGCGCAGCGGGCCGCACTGGCACGCGCCCTCGTGGCCGAGCCCACCCTGCTTCTGCTCGACGAGCCGTTCGGCGCGCTCGACGCCCTCACCAAGCTGTCCATGCACGATCTACTGCTGCGCCTGTTCGACGAGCACGACCTCGGCGTGCTGCTGGTCACCCACGATGTCGCGGAGGCGGTCGCACTGGCCGACCGCGTGCTGGTGCTCGACGGCGGACGCATCGCGCACGAGGTGCGGATCAACCTGCCCCGCCCGCGACCGCGCGCCGCCACGGAGGCCGCGGTGTACGCGGGACACCTGCTCACCCTTCTGGGGGTCGATGCCTGACGTCACGCCCGCAGTCACCCATCTACCCGAATCGACAACGAAGAAGAAGGCAGCACCGTGAACTTCCGCTCCTCCCGCCTGCGCCTCACCGGCGTCGCCCTGATCGCCGCGACCTCCCTGCTCCTCGGCGCCTGCAGCGGCGGCGACACCACGGCGGAGGCCCCGCAGACTGGTCCCGTGGACTTGTCGGCGGTGACCCTCAAGGTCGGCGACCAGAAGGCCATTTCCATCGAGGTACTGCTCCGCGCCGCCGGACAGCTGGACAACCTGCCCTACAAACTCGAGTTCTCCACCTTCACCGCCGGCCTTCCACTCGTGGAGGCCGCCAGTGCGGGCGGCATCGATCTGGCCCAGACCGGCAACACCCCGGTGATCTTCGGTGCCGCATCGAAGGCGAACATCAAGATCGTCGGCGCCCTCGAGGCAACCGGCAGGGGCGACGCCATCCTGGTCGGGAAGGACTCCGCGACGCGGTCGGTCGCCGACCTCAAGGGCAAGAAGGTCGCGGTCTTCAAGGGCAGCTCCGCCCACGCGAACCTGCTACTGCAACTGAAGAAGTCGGGCCTGTCGACACGGGACATCGAGGTCGTGTTCCTCACCCCCGCGGACGGGTACGCCTCGCTGACCAAGGGCGATGTGGACGCGTGGGCGACCTGGGATCCATACACCGCGATCGCCGAGAAGGACTCGGGTGCAAGGGTGATCGCCACTGCCGATCAGGCCGCCAACGGGTACAACTTCTGGGCGGCCTCATCCGACGCGCTCGCCGACACCGGCAAGGCCGCCGCCATCGAGGACTTCTTCACCCGCTACGCCGCGGCCACAACCTGGTCACAGGCGAACCTCGACGAATGGTCGACGAAGTACGCGGAGCTCACCTCGATCAGCCCTGATGCATCCCGCACCACCTGGACCCGGTCGATCAAGCAGCCGATCCCGTTGACAGACAGAGTGATCGCGTCCGAACAGGAGATCGCCGACGCGTTCACCGCAGCGGGTGACATCCCCGGCACGGTGGATTTCGCTGCGGCCGTGGACAACCGGTTCGACTGACGCCCACCTGACGGGTCAGGGGTGGGCGATCACCGTCATCGAGCCCGGGGCCACCTCGGTGTACCCCGCATCGCGCACGGCGATCGCCCGCCCCTGCGCCACCAGCTCGCCGAGCGCCGCCCACTGCGCCGGATCGGCGTCCCGCACGCTGCAGCGGAAGCCGTCGCGCGACCATTCCCATGCGCGCTCGGGCGCCATCGCACCCGCCAACAGCATCGACGCGTGCCCGACCTGTGCCGCGGCCTTGCCGACGGTCATCTCGAGCGAACGGTTCACCCACAGCACCGGCAGGCCGGCCACCGGTAGGCCCGGCTCGTCGTGCTCGAGGTCGGTCCCGCCGATCTGCAGTTTGCGGACGCGCTGATCGACCTCGCCGACCGGGCCCGGCACGATGGCCCGGGCCTGCGCCCCTTCGACCTCGACCGTGACACCGTCCACCTGCTGCGCGGCGACCCACTGCGACCCCCTGGCCCGGCGCGCGACCTTCCGGATCCGCGAGCCGGTCCAGTCGAGCAGGGGCCGCCGCCACGGGCCCGGTTCGCCGTCTTCGGTCGTGCCCGCCCGCTCGTCGAGGCACAGCGCCACCGTCGCCGCGGCCGCGGCCGCCAGCAGTGCACTGCGCGCGGGCGGATGCACCTTGGTGATGTGCAGGACCATCGGCATCGCCAGCACCTGGGCGGGATCCTCCGGGTCCGCGCGGCCACCGTAGCCCGCCGCGAGCACCGCGTGCCGGTCGAGGAAGGCGGCGGGGAGGCGCTCGTCCATCAGAGCGGCACCCGGCGCACCAGCCCGTCCTCGGCGTCGGCCGCCTCCACCTCGTGGCGGGTCACCCCGAGGATGAACAGCACCGCATCGAGGAACGGATGCGAGAGCGCCGCGTCCGCCACCTCCCGCAGTGCCGGCTTGGCGTTGAACGCGACCCCGAGGCCCGCGGCGTTGAGCATGTCGATGTCATTCGCGCCGTCCCCCACGGCGACGGTCTGCTCCATCGCGACGCCGGACTGGGCGGCGAACTTTCGCAGCGCGACGGCCTTCGCGGCCCGGTCGACGACATCGCCGATCACCCGGCCGGTCAGCTTGCCGTCCACGATCTCGAGGGTGTTCGCCTCGACGAAGTCCAGCTCCAGCTCGTGCGCGAGGCCCTCGATCACCTGGCGGAAGCCGCCGGAGACGACACCGCAGTGGAACCCGAGCCTGCGCAGGGTCCGGATGGTGGTGCGGGCGCCCGGGGTCAGCTCGAGCGACTCGCCCACCTCGTCGATGACCGAGGCGTCGAGCCCGGCCAGGACCGCGACCCGCTGGTGCAATGACTCGGTGAAGTCGATCTCGCCGCGCATCGCGGCCTCCGTGACGGCGCGGACCTCCTCCTCCTTGCCTGCGCGGGCGGCGAGCATCTCGATGACCTCGCCCTGCACCAGGGTGGAGTCCACGTCGAAGACGATGAGCCGCTTCGCGCGTCGGGCCAGCCCGGCCCGCTCCACGGCGACGTCGACGGCCTCCCCGACGGCCACCTCGGCCAGTCCGGTGCGCAGGGCGGCGTCCGCCTCGGCGCCCGTGTTGGCGGCGGTCACCATCAGCTCGAGACCGGTCACCGGGTAGTCGGCGATACCGCGGATGGAGTCGATGTTCGCGCCCTGCTTGGCGAGTTCACGGGCGATCGTGCTGAACGAGCGGGCGGTGACCGGGCTGCCGAGCACCACCACCGCGTGGGTGGACGGCGCGGGCCTGGCCGCGGCGAACGAGCCCGACTCCACGTCGACCTGCATGCCGACGGTGGCCATCGCCCCCTCGAGTTCGTCCTGCAGCGCCTCGGCGTCGTTGGGGTAGGACACCAGGACGCCCAGCGTCAGGCGCCCCCGGATGACCACCTGCTCCACGTCCAGCAGGCTCACGCGGTGACGCGAGAGCGCCGCGAGCAGCACCGACGTGACGCCGGGGCGGTCCGGTCCGGTGACCGTGACCAACACCGTGGTGTCTGAACCCACCGAGAACTCCCTCCATCCCGCGGCACAGACCGCGGATTCGAACCCATTGTGCCAATCACAAGGCCCCGCCCGAAGCTCGGGCGGGGCCTTGAGAGTTGTTCATTGCGGCTAGTGCGCGTCCTCGAGGACCGCGGTGGCCTTGCTGCCGTGGCCGGGCCCGACGTGCGCCTCGGCACGCATCCGCTCGACCATGTGCGGGTAGTGCAACTCGAACGCCGGACGCTCCGAACGGATCCGGGGCAGCTCGGTGAAGTTGTGCCGCGGCGGCGGGCACGACGTCGCCCACTCCAGGGAGTTGCCGTAGCCCCACGGGTCGTCGACCGTGACGATCTCGCCGTAGCGGTAGCTCTTGAAGACGTTCCAGATGAACGGCAGCGTGGAGGCACCGAGGACGAACGCGCCGATCGTGGAGATCGTGTTCAGCGTGGTGAATCCGTCGCTGGGCAGGTAGTCCGCGTAACGACGGGGCATGCCCTCGTTGCCCAGCCAGTGCTGCACCAGGAACGTGGTGTGGAAGCCGATGAAGGTCGTCCAGAAGTGCCACTTGCCGAGACGCTCGTCGAGCAGGCGACCCGTCATCTTCGGGAACCAGAAGTAGATGCCCGCGTAGGTGGCGAACACGATGGTGCCGAAGAGCACGTAGTGGAAGTGCGCGACCACGAAGTACGAGTCGGTGACGTGGAAGTCGAGCGGCGGGCTGGCGAGCAGCACGCCGGACAGACCACCGAAGAGGAACGTCACCAGGAAGCCGACGGAGAACAGCATCGGCGACTCGAAGGTCACCTGGCCCTTCCACATCGTGCCGATCCAGTTGAAGAACTTCACGCCGGTCGGGACCGCGATGAGGAACGTCATGAAGGAGAAGAACGGCAGCAGCACGGCGCCGGTGGCGTACATGTGGTGCGCCCACACCGCGATGGAGAGGGCCGCGATACCCAGCGTGGCGTAAACCAGGCCGCTGTAGCCGAAGAGCGGCTTACGGCTGAACACCGGGAAGATCTCCGAGACGATGCCGAAGAACGGCAGCGCGATGATGTAGACCTCGGGGTGACCGAAGAACCAGAACAGGTGCTGCCAGAGCAGGACGCCGCCGTTGGCCGGGTCGAAGATGTGTGCCCCAAAGTGCCGGTCCACGAACACACCGAGCAGCGCCGCGGTCAGCAGCGGGAAGGCCAGGAGGATCAGGACGCTCGTCACCAGGATGTTCCAGGTGAAGATCGGCATGCGGAACATGGTCATGCCGGGGGCGCGCAGACAGATCACCGTGGTGATCATGTTGACGCCACCGAGGATGGTGCCGAGACCACCGACCGCGAGGCCCAGGATCCACAGGTCCGCGCCGACGCCGGGCGAATGCAGGGCGCTGGTCAGCGGGCTGTAGGCGGTCCAACCGAAGTCGGCGGCACCACCGGGGGTGATGAAGCCGGCGGTGGCGATGAGCGCGCCGAACAGGTACAGCCAGTAGCTGAACGCGTTCAGACGCGGGAACGCCACGTCGGGGGCGCCGATCTGCAGCGGCAGGATGTAGTTCGCGAATCCGAACACGATCGGGGTCGCGTACAGCAGCAGCATGATCGTGCCGTGCATGGTGAAGAGCTGGTTGAACTGCTCGTTCGACAGGAACTGCATCCCCGGAACCGCGAGTTCTGTTCGCATCAGCAGGGCCATCAGGCCGCCGACGAGGAAGAATGCGAACGACGTCACCATGTACATGATCCCAAGAACCTTGGGGTCAGTGGTGGTGATCATCTTGTAGATGTATGAGCCCTTGGGTCCCAATCGCGCCGGGTAGGGCCTGGCGGCGTTTATCTCGGGGACTGGCTGGGGCGCTACGGCAGTCACTGATCCTCCTGAATGTGCCCTTGGTCGCTCCGCAGGCTCCGCTCAGGACGTCCGGCCCCGGGCTGCGAGGCGAACGTCCTCTTGCTTGCGCTCTGACGAATCGTAGACCGTCCCTCCACGATCCGCGGAGCCGGTCCTACCCATCGTCGTACTTCGTGTCGCGTACAGCCGTCACGCGGGCTCCGACCAGGGCGTACGCGGCCGGACGACCGGCACTCCGTCGACGATGACGTCGAGCCGCTCCTGATAGAAGGCGACCAGTCCGGCGATCTGCGGGCAGTCCGGCAGCGGGCGCTCGTAGCTCCACGCGACGTCGACTCCGCGCTCGCCCGCCTGCTCCACGCTGAAGTACGACGCCTCCCCCTTGTAGGGGCACCACGTCTTGGTCGCCGTCGGCGCCAGGGCGACGCGGACATCCTCGCGCGGCAGATAGAAGCGCGTCACGGGCAGCATGGTCTCGAAGAGCATCATCGACCGATCGGATTCGGCGATCAGAACGCCGTCGAGCTCCAGCCGAACCCTCCTCGAGCTGCGACGGACGTCGACCCGATGGAAGGGATCACGCGGATGACCGAGGATCTGCTCGTCCTCCTCCCACCAGCCGAAAGCCTCGAAGTCCAGTAGCACCAGCTTGGACAGCACCTGATCCGCGGGCCGGAATGCGGCGGCCGGGTACACCCCGTCGTCGGTGACGATGTCGAGCGCGGTCCCGTGGCATGTGTGCGCGGCGAAACCGACCTCAGGCCCGAGCGCCGGGCCGGTCTGCTCGTCCAGGAAGACCGGCATCTGCGTGCCCTCAGCACCCGCGGCAGGTGACAGCGTGCCCTGCACGTCGCGGATCGGCACCGCGTAGACCGGGACCACCCGGCGGGGCTCCCACACGAGCACCGCATCGAGAGAGTCGGCCACCACCCGGTCACCGCTGCGGGCGCGGATCCGCTTGCCGGTGGGCAGATACCGAAGCTCGCCGAGCTCCTGCAACAACCTCTTGTGCATCGAGACGGCCATGCCCTCCATCGTGCCCCCACACGGCCGTCCAGGCGGGGGCATCACAGAACAAAGGTCAGCCTTGCTAAGGTTTCGCTTACCTAACGATCTGACAGGAGTTCTCTGTGAAGGCCCGCAAGAATCCGCTGTTCACGCTCGTCGCCGGAGCCGCCGCCGCAGTCATCGGCCTGACCGGCTGCTCGACCGAGAACACCGAGGCGGCTCCGGAGCCGACCGCACAGGCGCACTTCCCCCGCACGGTCGAGCACGCGCTCGGATCGACCGAGATCCCCGCCGCCCCGAAGCGGGTCGTCGCCCTCGACACCAGCTATTCCGACGCCGTCCTGCTGCTCGAGACCGACCTGGTCGGATACGTCACCTACCGCACCGACACTCTGCCGGACTATCTCGGCGACGCCCGCGCCGAGTACGCGAAGGACGCCGTCGCGGTTGGCCCACTGGCCACGCCCAGCCTGGAGAAGATCGCCGAACTGCAGCCCGACCTGATCGTGTCCGCGAAGGTCCGGCACGGCGACATCTACGAGCAGCTCTCCAAGATCGCGCCCACGGTGATGTCCGAGACCACGGGGCCGACATGGAAGGACAACATCCGCCTGCTCGGCAAGGCCCTTGGCAAGGAGGGCCTCGCCGAGCAGAAGATCGGCGCCTACGAGGACCGCGCGGCGGCCGTCGGCGCCGAGATCAACGCCAAGGCGAACAACCCCACCGTCTCGGTGGTCCGCTTCGCGGGCGAGCCGACGGCCCGGATCTACCGGAGCACCTCGTTCAGCGGCATCGTGCTCGCCGACGCCGGGCTGGCCAGGCCCGCCAGCGCGGCTCCTGACCCGGCGAAGCCCTCGAGCATTTCCAACGACATCAGCCCCGAGCTGATCACCGAGGCCGAGGCCGACCTGATCCTGGTCTCGACCTACCACGCCCCCGACGGCAGCACCGCGGTGGCCGACCACGCCAAGCCGTTCCTCGCCAACCCGCTCTGGGCGGGCCTGCGCGGCCGCAAGATCGACGTCGACGACACGGTCTGGATGTCCGCGGTCAGCGTGCAGGGCGCGGGCGGCATCCTCGACGACCTGGCCGCGGCCTACGACGTCGACCCGCGCCGCGGCTAGTCTCGACACCGCCCGTCAGCTCAGGAGGACCCCCACATGCGTAAGCCTCATCTCGTCCGCCGCGTCGTGCCCGCGGCCCTGCTCACGGCGTCGGCCGTGCTGCTCGCCGCGTGCGGTGGCTCCAGCACCGACGACGCCGCCGACGGCATCGTGCGCAGCACCACCACCGTCGCGGGCGCGGGTGTGCTCGGCAACGACCGCGACACCGAGAACGTCTGCGGCCCAACGGCTCCCGTGGACCCCGCCGGCGTCACGGGCACCACCCGCAAGGTCGTGCACGCGGCGGGCGAGACCGAGGTACCGGCGGATCCGCAGCGGATCGTGGTGCTCGACACCGACAAGCTCGACACCGTCTGCGCGCTGGGACTGCAGGACCGGCTCGTCGGCGCCGCGGTGACAGGAGCGGTCGGGTCCCAGCCCGAGTACCTCGGGCCGACGATCGCGGGCGTCGAACCGGTCGGGACGTTGCAGGAACCGGACATCGAGAAGATCGCCACCCTCAAGCCGGATCTCATCCTGGGCTCGAAGTTCCGCACCCCGGAGCTCTACCAGCAGCTCAGCGCGGTCGCCCCCACCACGTTCACCGAGAAGGTCGGCACGACGTGGAAGGACAACCTGCTCCTCGACGGCGCCGCGCTCGGCCGGGGCGCGGCCGCGCGCCAGGCCCTCGACGACTACCAGGGCGCCGCGACCGCGACGGGCAACACCCTCGACTCCTCCCAGACGCAGGCCTCCGTGGTCCGCTTCATGCCCGGCGCCATCCGGATCTACGGCCCGGACAGCTTCTCCGGCCAGGTCCTCACCGACGCGGGCGTCCAGCGCCCGACCTTCCAGCGCCTCGAGGACGCCAAGGACAAGCGGTTCGCTGAGCTCAGCGAGGAAACGCTGAGCAATGCCGAGGGCGACGTCATCTACGTGAGCTTCTACGGCGACGAGGCCAGGGGCCAGGGCGTCAAGATCATGAACGGCGGCCTGTGGCAGGGACTGGGCGCCGTCAAGGACAAGCGCGTCTTCACCGTGAACGACGAGATCTGGATGACCGGCATCGGCGTCATCGCCGCCCGCGGCATCCTCACCGACCTGGAGGCCTCGCTCAATGGCTACGTCAACTAGGCGCCGCGGCGCCCTCGCCTCGCTCGCGGCCGCGCTGATCGGGTCGCTGGCGTTGGCGGCCCCGGCCGCGGCCGCGCCTGCCGAACCGGCTGGGCACGCCCGGATCGAGCTGTTCACCGCCGACGGCACCACCGCGCTCGGCGACACCGCCGTGCACGAGGGTGACCGGATCGTGGTGCGCGGCACCGGTTTCGATCCGCAGGCCAATACCGGCGGACTGCCGGTGCCGGTGCCGCCCGGCGTCCCGCACGGCACGTTCGTCGCGTTCGGCGCGTTCGCCCCGCAGTGGCGTCCCTCCGAGGACGCACCGGCGCAGGCCAGGGTCGGGCAGCAACGCTCGGCCACCGCGTGGGTGATGTCCGAGGACGCGCTGAACCGGGTTCCGGACGCACCCTTCGATTTTCGTCGCACCATTCGTCAGCAGTGGGTCCCCCTCGCAGTCGACGGTTCCTTCACCGCCACCCTCACGGTGAAGAAGCCGGCGACCGCGGCACCCGACGCGGTCTACGGGGTGTACACCTACGCCGCCGCGGACGCCGTCAACGCCGCGGAGGAGCTGTCCGTCCCGGTGAACTTCGACCCGGCACCGGGACCGAACGCGCCCACACCGCCCGCGCAGGACCTGCTGTGGGCCCTCGCCCCCGGCTACACCGAACTGGTGCAGCGCGGCACCCAGGGATCTGTCGTGGGCAGCGACGGCGGGACGGTCCGCAAGGACGGCCGCCTCGCGTTCGAGCTCGACTCAGCCGACGTCGATCCGTCGACCGGCCTCGGCACCGTCCGCTATCGGGGCACCGTGGTCTCCTTCACCCGCTTCCACCTCGCGGAGATCGCCCTGGCCGATCCGTGGATCGAGTTCACGCCCGAGGGCACGTTCCTGTCCGCGGAGACCTCGGACGGCAACATGGTCGGCACCGACGCCATGAGCCGGATCCGGTTCGCGCAGTTGGACACTCCGGCCAAGGCCGGCGCATCCGAGTTCACCGACGTCCCCGCCCGGTTCACGGCACCGCTGCAGCCGAGCATCCTTCTGCCGTACTCCGGCGGGCAGGCCGCCCCGGTCACCTTCCGGTACTAGCCGGTGCCGATCCCCCGGTTCGTCAGCGACCTCCGCGCTCACGTCGGACACGCCCCGTTGTGGCTGTCCGGCGTGAGCGCGGTCGTCGTCGACGACGGCGGCCGAATCCTGTTGACTCGCAGGGCCGACAACGGGATGTGGGCGGTGGTCTCCGGCATCCTCGAACCCGGCGAGGAACCCGGCCCGGCCGCGCTGCGCGAGATCCTCGAGGAGACCGGCGTCGAGGCGGCGCTGGTGCGCATCACCAGTGTCGACACCGCCGGTCCGATCACCTACCCGAACGGGGACGTCGCGAGCTATCTCGATGTCTGCTTCCTGGCGCGGCACACGGCGGGTGAGGCCCGCCCGGCCGACGAGGAGAACCTCGAGGTCGCGTGGTTCGCGCCGGACGCGCTGCCCGAGGACCTCACCGAGAGCTCGACGCGGCGCATCGAGAAGGCGCTCCTCGGCGCGCCCGAGGCGTGGTTCAGCCGCCGTTCTCCCACAGACCCATGATGTTGCCCTCGGTGTCCTTGAAGTAGGCCGCAAAACCCATCTCCCCGACCGCCTGCTTCTCCCCCACCGTCGAGCCGCCCAGCTCTCCGATCTTCGCCAGGGCGTCGTCGATGCTCGGCACGTCGATGGTGATCACCGGCCCCTTCGGATACTCCGGGACGCGCTCGAACATGCCGCCGTTGATGTATCCCGGCTCGGTCGGCATGCCCTGCTCGCTCACCGGCCCGGTGCCCGCGATCGTGTAACTCATCTCGGGCATCTCGGTGGCATTCCATCCGAACGCCTGCCGGTAGAAGTTCCTCGCCCGGTCCCCGTCATCGAACGGGACCTCGAAGTGCACAACCTTGCCGCTCATCGTCTCTCCTCACCTGAAGTGAACATCCGACGATGCCGACGCTAGCCCGATCCCCTGCACACGTGAAGGGCCCCTGCACGCGTGCAGGGGCCCTTCATCGTCGTGTGCTGACCGGGAGACGATCTAGAAGTCCCAGTCCTCGTCTTCGGTGTTGACGGCCTTGCCGATCACGTAGGAGCTGCCCGACCCGGAGAAGAAGTCGTGGTTCTCGTCCGCGTTCGGGGACAGCGCCGACAGGATCGCCGGGTTCACGTCGGTCTCGTCCTTCGGGAACAGCCCCTCGTAGCCGAGGTTCATCAGCGCCTTATTGGCGTTGTAGCGGAGGAACTTCTTGACGTCCTCGGTGAGACCGACCTCGTCGTAGAGGTCCTGGGTGTACTCGACCTCGTTGTCGTAGAGCTCGAAGAGCAGCTCGAACGTGTAGTCCTTCAGGTCCTCGCGCTCGGCCTGGGTGAGCTGCTCGAGGCCCTTCTGGTACTTGTAGCCGATGTAGTACCCGTGCACGGCCTCATCGCGGATGATCAGCCGGATCAGGTCGGCGGTGTTGGTGAGCTTGGCCCGCGAGGACCAGTACATCGGCAGGTAGAAGCCCGAGTAGAACAGGAACGACTCGAGCAGCGTCGAGGCGACCTTGCGCTTGAGCGGATCGTCGCCACGGTAGTAGTCCATGACGATCTGCGCCTTGCGCTGCAGGTTCGGGTTCTCCTCCGACCAGCGGAAGGCGTCGTCGATGTCACGGGTCGAGCACAGCGTCGAGAAGATCGAGCTGTAGCTCTTCGCGTGCACCGACTCCATGAACGCGATGTTGGTGTACACCGCCTCCTCGTGCGGGGTGATCGCATCCGGGATCAGGCTGACGGCACCGACGGTGCCCTGGATCGTGTCCAGCAGCGTCAGGCCGGTGAAGACCCGCATGGTCAGCTGCTTCTCGTTCGCGGTCAGGGTGTTCCACGACGGGATGTCGTTGGACACCGGGACCTTCTCCGGCAGCCAGAAGTTACCGGTGAGGCGATCCCACACCTCGGCGTCCTTCTCGTCGGGGACGCGGTTCCAGTTGATCGCCGACACCCGGTCGATCAGCTTGATCTTCTCGCTCACGATTCCCTCACTCCATTCGAGCCGTACGCCACACTCACAACATGCACGAGACGCAACCCTCGACCTCGGTGCCCTCGAGGGCCATCTGACGCAACCGGATGTAGTACAGCGTCTTGATTCCCTTGCGCCACGCGTAGATCTGGGCCTTGTTGATGTCCCGGGTGGTGGCGGTGTCCTTGAAGAACAGCGTCAGCGACAGTCCCTGGTCCACGTGCTGGGTGGCCGCGGCGTAGGTGTCGATGATCTTCTCGTACCCGATCTCGTAGGCATCCTGGTAGTACTCCAGGTTGTCGTTCGTCAGGTAGGGCGCCGGGTAGTAGACGCGACCGATCTTGCCTTCCTTGCGGATCTCGATCTTCGACGCCACCGGGTGGATGGAGCTGGTGGAGTTGTTGATGTACGAGATCGACCCGGTCGGCGGCACCGCCTGCAGGTTCTGGTTGTAGATGCCGTGCTTCTGCACGGACGCCTTCAGCTCACGCCAGTCGTCCTGGGTCGGGATGTGCAGGCCCGCATCGGCGAACAGCTGCCGCACCCGCTCGGTCTCCGGCTCCCACACACGGTCGGTGTACTTGTCGAAGAACTCACCCGAGGCGTACTTGGACTCCGGGAAGCCGGCGAAGTACGTGCCGCGCTCCTTGGCGATCTCGTTGGACGCCCGGATCGCGTGGAACACCACGGTGTAGAAGTAGATGTTCGTGAAATCGATGCCCTCGTCGGAGCCGTAGTGGATCCGCTCGCGCGCCAGGTATCCGTGCAGGTTCATCTGCCCGAGACCGATGGCGTGTCCCTCGTCGTTCGCCTTCTTGATCGACGGGACGGAGTCGATGGCGGTCTGATCGGCGACGGCGGTCAGCGCGCGGATCGAGGTCTCGATGGTCTGCGCGAAGTCCGGCGAGTCCATCGCCTTGGCGATGTTCAGCGAACCGAGGTTGCAGGAGATGTCCTTGCCGATGTGGCTGTAGGACAGGTCGTCGTTGAAGGTCGACGGCGTGGAGACCTGCAGGATCTCCGAGCACAGGTTCGAGTGGGTGACCTTGCCTGCGATCGGGTTCGCGCGGTTCACGGTGTCCTCGTACATGATGTACGGGTACCCGGACTCGAACTGCAGCTCGGCGACGGTCTGGAAGAACTCGCGCGCCTTGATCTTCGACTTGCGGATCCGCTTGTCGTCGACCATCTCGTAGTACTTCTCGGTGACGTTGATGTCCGCGAAGGGCACCCCGTAGATCCGCTCCACGTCGTACGGCGAGAAGAGGTACATGTCCTCGTTCTTCTTCGCCAGCTCGAAGGTGATGTCCGGGATGACCACGCCGAGCGAGAGGGTCTTGATGCGGATCTTCTCGTCCGCGTTCTCCCGCTTGGTGTCGAGGAAGCGGTAGATGTCCGGGTGGTGCGCGTGCAGGTACACCGCGCCCGCGCCCTGACGCGCGCCGAGCTGATTGGCGTACGAGAACGAGTCCTCGAGCAGCTTCATGATCGGGATGACACCCGAGCTCTGGTTCTCGATCTTCTTGATCGGGGCGCCGTGCTCACGAACGTTGCTGAGCAGCAACGCGACTCCGCCGCCGCGCTTGGACAGCTGCAGGGCGGAGTTGATGGAGCGACCGATCGACTCCATGTTGTCCTCGATGCGGAGCAGGAAGCAGGACACGGGCTCGCCGCGCTGCTTCTTGCCCGAGTTGAGGAAGGTGGGGGTGGCGGGCTGGAAGCGGCCTGCGATGATCTCGTCGACCAGCTTGGTGGCCAGCTCCTCGTCGCCCGCGGCCAGCGTCAGGGCGACCATGCAGACACGGTCCTCGAATCGCTCCAGGTACCGCTTACCGTCGAACGTCTTGAGCGTGTACGAGGTGTAGTACTTGAACGCGCCGAGGAACGTGGGGAACCGGAACTTCTTCGAGTACGCGTGGTCGATCAGCGACTTGACGAAGTTGCGGGTGTACTGGTCGAGAACCTCACGCTCGTAGTAGTTCTCCTTGACCAGGTAGTCCAGCTTCTCGTCCTGGTTGTGGAAGAAGACTGTGTTCTGGTTGACGTGCTGGAGGAAGTACTGGTTCGCGGCCTCGCGGTCCTTCTCGAACTGGATCTCGCCGTTGGGGCCGTACAGGTTCAACATCGCGTTCAACGCGTGATAGTCGAGTTCTCCCGAGGAGACGTCGGGTCGTGCCACAGCGCGTTCTACACTCCCAGCCGGGGCTGTGTCTGTGATTGTCGGTGCCACTGTTCACTCTCCATGAATTGTTCGAGCCCGTCGCGGACGGCCACTACGTCGTCGGCGGTTCCCATGAGTTCGAAGCGGTACAGGTACGGAACCTTGCACTTCTGCGAAATCACGTTTCCGGCATAGCAGTACGACTCGCCGAAGTTCGTATTGCCGGCAGCGATCACTCCGCGGATGAGGGAGCGATTGTGCTTGTTGTTGAGGAATCTGATGACCTGCTTGGGCACGTAACTCGTGTCGCGGCCGGTCGCGGTGATCCCGCCCCCGTAGGTCGGCAGGATCAGGACGTACGGCTCATCGACCTCGAAGGTGCCGGTGCGGTCATGCAGGGGAATGCGCGTGGCCGGGACACCCAACTTCTTCACGAAGCGGTGGGTGTTCTCCGACGCGCTGGAGAAGTAGACCAGCGATGTCACAGCCGATCATCTCCGCTTGGTCTTCAGGCGGCAGCCGCGACGAGCGACTTGATCCGGTCCGGACGGAAACCCGACCAGTGATCCTCGCCTGCCACCACGACGGGGGCCTGCAGGTAACCCAGGGCCATCACGTAGTCGCGGGCCTCCGAGTCCTCGGTGATGTCGATGACGGAGTACTCGATACCGGCCTTGTCGAACGCGCGGTAGGTCGCATTGCACTGAACGCACGCCGGCTTGGTGTAGACGGTGATGCTCATGTAAGTCCCTCTTTCTCTGGCTTACGGAACTGATGGTCAGTGACGCGGAAGATCATGTGGATCCCACCTACTGGACAGCGCTCCGGCCTGTGTTTCTCGACCGTTCCGGCTATGCCCTCTCGGTGTTCTAGACACTACACCTAGTGTCCGACATATCCATAGAACGCGAGATGTTGTGAACCACAACCATGAAATTCCCAGGTCGTAAGGTATCCGCCCCCGCCGGAAACAGGCCCTCTCGGCGTGTCGCAGGTCACATTTTCACAGTGTCGTGCGCGGCACTTCCCCGATATGCATGCCGCGGCCGAGGACCGGCCTAGGGTGAGGCGGTGCCGACCGCCGAGGATCCCCAGTTCCACGCCGCGGTGGTGTCGACCACCCACCTGTCCCCCAGCCTGCGCCGGATCCGATTCACGCTCGCGGACCCCGCCGCGTTCACCTCGAGCGGCGACCCCGACGAGCGACTGCTCGTCGAGTTCGGCGACGACCACCGGCGCAGTTACACGGTGCGCCGCTGGGACGCGGACACCGGCGACGTCGACATCGACTTCGCGGTCCATGCCGGCGGGCGGGCCGCCGAGTGGGCGCGGGCGGCCGAACCCGGCGAGCCCGTGCGACTGTCCCACCCGAAGGGCTGGTACCGGCCGCCGGCGGACGCGCGCTGGCAACTGCTCCTCGCGGACCTCAGCGCGCTGCCGGCCGCCGCGCGCATCATCGAGAACCTACCGCCCGGCACCGGCGTACACCTGGTCGCCGAGGTCCCGGAGCCGGCCGACGAGCAGGACTGGGCCACCGACGCGGAGCTGACGGTGACGTGGCTACACGACACCGGCAACGGCCGCACCCCGAGCGCGCTGCCCGGGTGGCTGCGCGGCCACCGGCTCCAGGACGGCCCCGGCTACATCTGGTCGGCGGGCGAGACGGGCGCCTCGCGGCAGATCCGCAGGCACGTCCGCCGCGAGTTGGGCTGGGCGGCGGAACGATTCGACATCATGGGCTACTGGCAGGCGGACAAGGAACGCTGGCTGGCCCGGTACGCGGAGGTCGAGCCGCAGATCGAGGCGCTCACCATGAGCGAGCTGTCGGCCGGGCGCAGCATCGACGAGGTGCGCGATGCCGTCGACGACGCCCTCGAGCAGGCAGGGCTGTGATCCCGGTTACGCTGCCGCCGTGAACATCTCACTGTGCGTCCTGCTGTGGGCCCATCCCGGCGAAGAGGAAGGCCTCGTCAGGTACGAGGATCGGGTCCTCGAGCTCGTGACCGAGCACGGCGGCCGGGTGCTGCAGCGGGCCCGCACCGACGGCACCGGGGATGAGCCCCTGGAGATCCAGCTGTTCACGTTCGAATCCCAGTCGGCGCTGGACGGGTACATGCAGGACGAGCGCCGGCTCGCCCTCGCCGACGAACGCGACCGGGTTGTCGCACGCACCGAGATGATGCGGGTCACGCTCGACTGACCGGCCACCGCGCCGCCCCCGGATGAACCCGTGCCCGGGCGGTGCGTGATGCACCGCCCGGGCACGAGCAGGAAAGATGTGTCAGGCGTCGACGAGCACCTTGGTCGCGTTCACCAGGTCGGCGACGACCTTGGCGAGCTGTGCCGAGACCTCGGCGTTCTCGCTGGCGTGCTTGTCACCGAACTTCTCGAACGCGCCGCCGATGACGAGCGCGGTGTCCTCGACCACCTTGCCGCCCGCGATCCCGACGGCCTTGGTGGTGTCCTCGTGGGCCCACTTCGCGCCGTTGGGGCTCGGGGAGGCGCTGATCACGGCGACCGGCTTGCCTGCGACGGCACCGGAACCGTAGGGCCGGGAGATCCAGTCGATGGCGTTCTTGAGGACGGCGGGAATGGTGCCGTTGTACTCGGGCGTCACCAGCAGGAGGGCGTCGGCGGCACCGGCGGCCGCGCGCAGCGCCTCGACGCTGTCGATGGTGCCCGCCACGTCGATGTCCTCGTTGTAGAAGGGCACGTCGGCGAGGCCCTCGTACACGGTGACGTTCGCACCCTCCGGCGCGACGGCGACCGCGGTCTCGGCGAGCTGACGGTTGACGGAGGCGGCGCGCAGGCTGCCGACCAGGACGAGAACGTTGGCGTTAGACATGAGAACTTCCTTCGATGATCCGGGGGGCGCTTGCCGATCTAGGTATATCAGCTAACCGGACTACGGTCCACTTATATTCCGGAGAGGGTACGATCGCCTCGTGCAGACCACCCCGATCCAGATGGCGGACCAGCCCGAGGCCGAACGGTGCGACGCCGTGCGCAACCGCGCGTTGCTGCTGGACGCCGCCGCCGCGCTGGTCGCCGAGCGGGGCGCGGACGCGGTGACGATGGACGCGGTCGCCGCGAAGGCCGGTGTGGGCAAGGGCACAGTGTTCCGGCGGTTCGGCAGCCGGTCAGGCCTGATGCAGGCCCTCCTCGACCACACCGAGCAGGAACTGCAGCACGCCTTCATGTACGGACCACCGCCCCTCGGTCCCGGCGCCGACCCCATCGACCGCCTCGTCGCCTTCGGTCGGGCCCGCATCTCGCTCGTCGACCTCAGCGGCGACACCCTCCGCGCGGTGGAGGACTCCGACGAACTCCGCTTCGGCAGCGCCCCGCGCCAGGTCAGCCTCACCCACGTGGCGATGCTGCTGCGCACGGCGGGCACCGAGGGCGACATCCCACTGCTGGCCCACAGCCTGCTCGCCCCCCTCGAGGCCTCGCTCGTCATGCACCAGATCCGCACCCTGCACATGCCGATCGAGCGGATCGCCGACGCCTGGGAGGATCTGGTCCGGCGGGTCACCGGAAGCCCGGCGGGTCACTAGGATCCGGGCATGCGCCTTCGCCGTGTAGCCGGACTCGCCCTGCTCGCCGCCGCCTTCCTCACCGCCTGCAGCGCGGAGGGCACATCGACGCCGAGCGGCGAGGACCTGCAGGGGCGCACCTTCCTCTCCACCGAGGTCGAGGGCACCCCGATCCCCGGCGGCGGGCCACTCACCGTGGAATTCGCGGCGCCGGACCGGATCTCCATGACCGCAGGCTGCAACCGCGGCAACAGCACCGTCGACCTGTCCGACGGCAAGGTGGTCACCGGACCCATCGCGACCACCATGATGGCCTGCGTCGGCGACACCGCAGGCGCCGACGAGTGGATGACCTCGCTGTTCGAGGCCGGTCCGGCCTGGACCCTCGACGGCGACACCCTCACGCTGACCACGAGCGACGCCTCGGTCACCCTCGTGGACAAGAAGGTCGCCACCCCCGACCGTTCGATCACCGGGACCACCTGGGTCGTCGACCAGCTGATCAGCCCGAGCGCGGTCACCACCTCGGTCGCCCTCGAGACCGCCGCCCCCACCCTGCTGATCGGCGACGACGGCTCGGTCAGCGGATCCACCGGGTGCAACCGGATGACCGGCACCGCCCAGGTCGCGGGAGACAAGGTCACCTTCGGCCCGCTCGCGACCACCATGATGGCCTGCGAGCCCGACGTCGCCGAGGTCGAGCGGGCGGTGCTGAACGTGCTCAACGGCGAGACCACCTTCACCGTCGACGCGGACCGGGCCCGCGTGATGCAGGCGGACGGCGACGGACTGGGCCTGCGCGCCCAATAGCGGGACGGCGCTACAGGTTCTCGGTCAACCAGGTCGCGAGGATCCGGGCGCTCGCGTCCACCTGGGCCGGCCAGTCCATGGCCGATTCGTCGGCACGATCGCTGACGTGCTTGACGATTCGGCATCCGACACCCATCCGCGCGCAGGCCGCAGCCACCGCGAAGCCCTCCATGTCGACGAGGTCGGCCCTGGTCGCGAGCGCGTCCCGGACCACCGCATCGGAGATGAACACGTCGCCGGTCGCGAGCACCGAATCGTCGCCGCCGGGAAGCGTGATCCGGTCCGTCACCGGGTGCCCGAGCGAGCGCAACACCTCCGCGCTGATGTCGTGATTGAGCACGGCGGACGGTACGAACAGACCGGCATGGTGCTCGTGCAGCGCCCCCGCGGTGCCGATGTTGACCACCGACGGGCGATCCTCGGGTCGGTACCGCGCGAGCGCCTCCGTGACAGCGACCGCCGCGGCGACCTTCCCGATCCCGGTGACGACCACCTCGAATCCGTCTGGCACGTATGCGGCCTCCCCCTCGGTTGCGGACACGACGAGGAACCTGGGCGCAGTCACGTTGGGCACGCGTGGCACTGTATCGCCCGCCGGATGGGCCGCCGACCGGTCCCCGCGCGCACCCGCGCGCACACCGCCGACCGTCGCTAGAGTGACGCGCATGGCGAATCTGCGTGCGGAAATCCTGCAAGAACTCGGCGCGAAGCCGACGATCGACGCCGAGGGCGAGGTGCGGGCGCGCGTCGACTTCCTCAAGGGCTACCTGCGCTCCACTCCCGCCAAGGGATTCGTGCTCGGGATCAGCGGCGGCCAGGACAGCACGCTGGCCGGTCGACTGGCGCAACTGGCGGCCGCCGAGCTGCGCGAGGAGGGGCACGACGTCGAGTTCGTCGCGGTCCGACTGCCGTACGGCGTACAGGCCGATGAGCACGACGCGCAGATCTCGCTCGAGTTCATCAAGCCGGACCGCTCGGTGACCGTGAACATCAAGCCGAGCACGGACGCAGCGGCGGCCGAGAGCGCCGGGGGTCTCGCCGAGATCATCGGGCACGACGGCGAGCTGCGGGACTTCGTGCGCGGCAACATCAAGGCCCGTGAGCGGATGGTGATCCAGTACGCCATCGCCGGACAGCTCGGCCACCTGGTCATCGGCACCGACCATGCCGCGGAGGCGATCACCGGGTTCTTCACGAAGTACGGCGACGGCGGCGTCGACCTCACGCCGCTGACCGGCCTGAGCAAGCGACAGGGCGCCGCGCTGTTGCAGCACCTCGGTGCCCCCGCCAGCACCTGGGCCAAGGTCCCCACCGCCGATCTCGAGGACAACAGGCCCGCGCTTCCCGACGAGGAGGCACTCGGCCTGCGCTACAGCGAGATCGACGACTACCTCGAGGGCAAGGAGGTGACCGCGGCGGTGGCCGAGAAGCTCGAGTCCATGTACCTGGGCACCCGGCACAAGCGCGCGGTGCCCGTGTCTCCGCTCGACGAGTGGTGGAAGTGACGCGATGAGCACCGTTCTCATCGCAGGCGGTACCGGCACCGCGGGCGCGGCCGCGGTCGCCGAACTGCGGGCGCGGGGGCATCGGGTGCTGACCCTGAGCAGACACTCCCCCGAGGGCCCCGCCGCCGACCACGTCACGGCGGACCTGCTCACCGGCGAGGGCCTTGCCGCGGCGCTGGACGGCGTCGACACGGTGATCTCCGCGGTGAACGGCCAGACCCGACAGACCAGGCCGGTGTTCACCACCGGCGCCACGAACCTGGTGCGCGCTGCCGAGGCGGCGGGTGTGCGGCGAGCGGTACTGCTGTCGATCGTCGGTGTCGACCAGCTGCGGTTCTCCTACTACGAGGCACTGACCGAGCAGGAGGGCATCTACTCCGCATCCGGCCTTGACGTCCGGATCGTGCGATCCACCCAGTTCCATCAGCTGCTGCGGTCCATCTTCGCCACGACCGCGCGGTTCGGGGTGATCCCCGCGGTCCGTGGCGCCCGCTTCCAGCCGATCGCCCCGACGGATCTGGCCCGCGCCCTCGCGGATGCCGCGCTGACCGAGTCCACCGACGACGGCAGGATCGAGGTCGGCGGTCCCGAGGTCCGGACGATGCGTGAGCTGGCCGAGTCATGGAAGCGCGCGACCGGCAGCCGGGCCCTTGTCCTCCCGGTCCCGGTCCCCGGTGCACCCGGCCGGTTCCTGCGCGCAGGCCTGAACCTGACGACGGAAAACCGCTACGGCGCTGTCACATTCGACGAGTGGCTGGCCACCGAGGCACCTTCGACGAGTGAATGACAGGCGAGGGCTGATCAGCCGCCCGCGAACGGGGGCAGCACGTCGACCCGCGACGCGGCCACCAGGCCGAGGTCGCGGGTCAACTCGTCGTCCTGCAGGAACGCAGCAACCGTCAGCACCCGCTCCATCCTGGGTCCGTGCCGCTCGACGAGCACGGACCTCAGCGCCCCGAGGTCGGCACCCGCGCCGATCCGCACGGATTCCTCGGTGCACCCGGCGGCTTCCGCCGCCGCCGCGAAGTAACGCACCAGAATCGCCTGTTCAGCCACCGATCGCCCCCATGCTGCGTTGCGGCGGTTCGAAACCCTCCGCGTTGATCCCGTGGCCTGCCCACTTGTTCCACATCGCGCCCCGCCACAACTGCGCGAGGTCGTCGTCACTCGCGCCCGAGCGCAGCCCGGCGCGGAGGTCGATCTCGTCATCGCTGAACAGGCATGACCGGACGGTGCCCTCCGCGGTGAGCCTGGTCCGGTCGCAGTCGCCGCAGAAGTTCCTGGTGACCGAGGCGATGATGCCGACCGTGGCCGGGCCGCCGTCCACCAGCCATTCCTCCGCCGGGGCGGAGGGATCGTCAGGACGTCCCGCCGCGGTCAGCTCGAAGCGCTCGCCCAGCACCTCGAGCAGCCGGGTCGCGGCGATCATGGAATCGCGGGCCCAGGCGTGGTCCGCGTCGAGCGGCATCTCCTCGATGAACCGGAGCTGACAGCCCTCCGAGAGGCACCACTCCAGCAGATCGGCTGCGCCGCCGAGGGTCTCCGGCATCAGCACGGCATTGATCTTCATCGGCGCCAGGCCCGCCGCGGCCGCCGCGCGGATACCCGCCAGCACCGAGGGCAGGCGGTCGCGACGGGTGAGTTCGGCGAAGTGTTCCCGGTCGATCGAGTCGAGGGATACGTTCACCCGCGTCAGACCGGCGGCGGCCAGCGCTTCGGCGCGGTGCTCGAGGCCGACCGCGTTGGTGGTCATCGACAGCGGGATGCCCGGCACCGCAGCGGCGCAGCCGGCGATCATCTCCTCGAGGTCGGGGCGCATCAGCGGCTCCCCGCCGGTGAACCGGACCTCCCGGACACCGAGCTCCTCGACGGCGATCCGGACCAGCCGGACGATCTCCGCCGCGGTCAGCAACCGCTCGCGCGGGATCGCGGGCAGACCCTCGGCGGGCATGCAGTAGGTGCAGCGCAGCGAGCACTTCTCGGTGATCGACACGCGCAGGTCCCTGGCCACCCGGCCGAACCGGTCGACCAACTCGGGGACGTCTGGGCGATCGGCAATCGACGGGTGGCTGTTGCGGACGCGCGGCAGCCCCATCTGGACCGGCCTGACGGTCGCAGTCATCGCGTCATCAGCTCTGCCACCACACCAGTATGCGGCCAACACGGGTTGCTCGTCGCGCCGAGCGCCTGCCTAGGATTGGCCCCATGCCGCAGGAAACGCCATGACCAGCAGATCTGTCGAGGAGCACTCCGCCGAGGTGCAGCGCCTCCTCGCACCGCTGCTGGCGCCGACCGTCGAGGACGTCGCCGTCACCGAGGCACTCGGACGGGTGCTGGGCGCCGACGTGCGCTCGCCGCTGGATCTCCCCCTCTTCCGCAACTCCCAGATGGACGGGTTCGCGGTCGCCGCCGCCTCGCTGACCGGGGTGCCGGTGACCCTGCCTGTCACCGGGACCATCGCGGCGGGTCCCGCCGAGCCTGCCCCGCTCGCCCCTGGCAGCGCGGTCCGGATCATGACCGGGGCCGTGATCCCGGCGGGCGCGGACGCCGTCGTCCCGGTCGAGGACACCGACGCCACCGCAGACACGGTGACGATCCGGGTGCCGCGCCGGGCAGGCGAGTACGTCCGGGAGGCGGGCACCGATGTCGGGACCGGCGACCTGCTGCTCGCGGCGGGCACCGCGCTCGGCGCACGGCACCTGTCGCTGTTCGCGGCGGTCGGCCTCGCCACCGTCCCTGTCCTCCGCCGCCCTCGGGCGGCGGTCATCGCGACCGGCGCCGAATTGGTCCGCGCAGGCGAGCCGCTGCGGCCCGGCCAGATCTACGAATCCAACTCGGTGGCCCTTGCCGCGAGCCTGACGGCGAATGGCGCGGACGTGGTGTTCGTGGACCGCAGCGATGACGATCTCGCCGTGTTCGGTGAGATCCTGCGCCGCGCAACCGCTTCCGCGGATCTGGTGATCACCTCGGGAGGGGTGTCGATGGGCGACTTCGAGGTGGTGCGCGAGGTGCTCACGCCGCTGGGCGGCTGGTTCGGGCACACCACCATGCAGCCGGGCGGGCCGCAGGGCCTGGCCGAGATCGACGGCGTCCCGGTGCTGAACTTCCCGGGAAACCCGGTGAGCACGATGGTCTCCTTCGAGGTGTTCGTGAAGCCGCTGCTGCGCAAGGCCGCGGGCCTACCCGCCGTCGCCCTGGAGGAACTCGTGCTGACCGAGCCGATCACCTCGATCCCCGGCCGACGCCAGTTCCTGCGCGGCCGACGGGTCGCCGGGGGCGTCGCCCTCGAGTCCGGGCCGGGCTCACACCTGGTCGGGGCGCTGGCCCGCGCGGATGTCCTGATCGACATCCCCGAGAATGTGACGACAATGAAGGCGGGAGACAACGTGCGGGTGTGGCCACTGTGAATGACGAACCGAACGAGCTGACTCACCTCGACGGCGAGGGCCGCGCGCGCATGGTCGACGTCAGCGCGAAGGCAACCACCACCCGGATCGCGGTAGCGGGCGGCGAACTCCAGACGACCGCCGAGGTGATCGCGCTTGTCCGCGCCGACGGCATGCCCAAGGCGGACGTGCTCTCGACCGCCCGGATCGCGGGCATCGCGGGTGCCAAACGCACCTCCGAGCTGATCCCGCTGTGCCATCAACTCTCGCTGTCCTCGGTGAAGATCGAGTTCGGGTTCACCGAGACCACCATCACGGTCGAGGCCACCGCCAAGACCACCGGACAGACCGGCGTCGAGATGGAGGCACTGACCGCCGTCGCCGTGGCCGGGCTGACGCTGCACGACATGGTCAAGGCCGTCGATCCCGCCGCCACCATGAACGGTGTGCGCTTGCTGACCAAGGAGGGCGGCAAGCACGGGCACTGGGTTCGCCCCGGTGCCGCCGAAGCCGATGACGAGCCCCAGACCGAAACCCCCACGGCCGGACCTCGATCCGCCGTGGTCCTGGTCGCCTCCACCGGGGGCGCCCGCGGAACCCGGGAGGACACCACCGGACCGGTGCTCGCGGAATGGCTGACCGCGCAGGACCTCTCGGTGCGCGGCCCGCTGGTTTACGCCGACGCCGACATCGCCGCCGGGCTGGCCGACGCGCTCACCGGTGCACCAGCGCTCGTGGTGACCACCGGCGGAACGGGCACGTCCCCCACCGACCAGACCCCGGAGGCCACTCGCGCCGTGCTGGACCGGGAGCTGCCAGGACTCGCGGAGGCCATGCGCCGCAAGGGGTCCGAGAAGACCCCCTATGCCTCGCTCAGCCGCGGGCTGGCCGGGTTGTCCGGCCGCACCGTGGTGGTCAACCTGCCGGGCTCACCTGGCGGTGTCCGCGACGGCATGTCGGTACTCGAACCGATCCTGGAACACCTGCTGGCGCAGGTTGCGGGTGGAGGTATGCACGATGCGTGAGCTTCTCGCTTTGATCTCGACCGACCCCATCGATCAGGCCGCGGTGGACGCGGCGGTCGCGGGACCCGAGCACGGCGCGGTGGTGCTGTTCAGCGGCGTGGTGCGCAACCACGATGGCGGACAGTCGGTCTCGGCGCTGGAGTATCAGGCGCACCCGGACGCCCAGCGCTTCCTGCGCGAGTGCTGCGAGCAGGTGTCCGCCGAGACCGGGCTCCCGGTCGCGGCCGTGCACCGGGTCGGCCCCCTGGTCGTCGGGGACCTGGCGCTGGTCGCCGCGGTCGCGGCGCCGCACCGCGCGGAGGCCTTCGCGGCGTGCTCGGTGCTGGTCGAACGCATCAAGGCCGAGGTGCCGATCTGGAAGCGGCAGCACTTCGCGGACGGCGTCACAGAATGGGTGGGGCTTTAGCTGGGTGGGAAACCACACAGCGGGTGGGGCTCTAGCGGGACGGGTGTGACGCAGCCGACGGTCGGAACGGTCCGATCGTCGGCTATCCTTGGTGTCACCTGGCGCGGCTGTACGCGCGCCAAACGTCGTGGAACGCTTCCTCAACGAACTCGTTGATCGGTGCAACCAGCACGAGCTCTTCTTACGGCGATCGATTTTGCCCACCGGCAATCTCGCCATCTTGTGCTGACAGGCGTGTGGATCCTTTCGATTCCCCGTGCGTCGAACAGTGCAACCCGATGCCTGAAAGGCACTCGACCCACATGACGAAATCCTTTGCTGACCTCGGCGTGCGCGAACCCCTCGTGAGGGCGCTCGCCGACGGCGGCATCACCTCTCCCTTCCCGATCCAGGTCGATACCCTCCCGGACACCCTTGCCGGCCGCGACGTGCTCGGACGAGGCAAGACCGGCAGCGGTAAGACGCTCGCGTTCTCCATCCCGATGGTGGCCCGCCTGGCCGGTGACCTGGCGGGCGGCAAGCGTCGCCCTGGCCGCCCGCTCGGCCTCGTCCTGGCCCCGACCCGCGAGCTCGCCACCCAGATCACCGCGACGCTCGAGCCCCTCGCCAACGCCTACGACCTGCGCGTCACCACCATCTTCGGCGGCGTCTCGCAGCACCGTCAGGTGCAGGCCCTCAAGGCGGGCGTCGACATCGTCGTGGCCTGCCCCGGCCGCCTCGAGGACCTGATGAAGCAGAAGTTCGTCTCCCTCGACGCCGTGGAGATCACCGTCCTCGACGAGGCCGATCACATGGCCGACCTCGGCTTCCTGCCCGTGGTGACGCGGATCCTCGCGGCCACCCCGACACAGGGACAGCGGCTGCTGTTCTCCGCGACCCTCGACAACGGCGTGGACAAGCTGGTCAAGCGCTTCCTGCACAACGAGGTGCTGCACTCGGTGGACGAGGCCAACTCGCCCGTCGCGGCGATGACGCATCACGTGTTCGACGTGCACGGCGTCGACGCCAAGAAGGACCTCGTGCACAAGCTGGCGTCGGGCACCGGCCGCCGGATCCTGTTCATGCGCACCAAGCACCAGGCCCGCAAGCTGGCCCGCCAGCTCACCGAGGCCGGTATCCCCTCGGTGGACCTGCACGGCAACCTGTCGCAGGCCGCGCGCGACCGCAACCTGGCCGCCTTCTCCGCAGGCGAGGCCCGCGTCCTGGTCGCGACCGACGTCGCGGCGCGCGGCGTGCACGTCGACGACGTGGAGCTGGTCGTGCACGTGGACCCGCCCGCCGAGCACAAGGCGTACCTGCACCGCTCCGGCCGCACCGCGCGCGCGGGCAGCGCAGGCGACGTCGTGACGGTCGTGCTGCCCGAGCAGCGCAAGGACCTCGCCATCCTCATGCGCAAGGCCGCCATCAAGGTGACCCCGCAGCAGGTGACGGCGGACTCCGATCCGGTCAACGCGCTGGTCGGCGAGATCGCGCCGCACGTCATCCCGGCACCCAAGCCCGCCACCCAGCCGCAGGGCCAGGGCGGCGGCGGTCGCCGTGGCGGCGCAGCCGGTGCCGGTCAGCGTCGTGGCGGCGCTCAGGGCGGCGCTCGCAGCGGCGGCGGCCAGGGCGGCACCCGTGGCGGCGGAGCGCAGGGCGGCGGCCGTGGCCGCGGGCAGTCCGGTTCCGGGACGGGCCGCGGCGGCGAGGGTGCTGCCACCGGCGGCGGTCGGGGCTCGGGTGGCCGCGGGCGCGGCCAGGGTTCCGGGACGCCCACCGTGATGTACAGCAGCGAGACGCCGGGATCCGGTGGCTCGCAGGGCGGCGGCAGCAATCAGCGGCGCAGGCGCGCCACGCGCCCCTAGGTCCTAGTTCTCCACCACGTAGCGGTGCACGCCGGTCATGGCCTCTGCACCGCTTTCGTGTACCCGGACACAATCGTCGATGCGCCGGCGCAGCACGTCCGCGTCGATGCCGGAACCGATCAGCACCAGCTCGGTGACGCGCGCCGCTCCCCTGCCCCATGGGCCCGTCTCGAACCGGATGTGCCTGCCGACGGTCTGCAGCGTGTACCGCTGGGTGTGTCCCGGAATGCCGAAATACACAAAGCCTTTGACGCGATACAGGCCGGGTGGCGGATCCTCGAGCAGCCGGGTCAGGGCCCGTGGATCCATCGGCCGGTCGCTGGTGAACGTCACGGCCTCGTAGCGGTCGTGCAGATGATCGTGACCGTCACAGTCGTGGTCGTGCGGATCGGCGAGCAGTTCGTCGAGACCGAGCTGACGCGGGCCGTCGTCGACCCGGGCCACCTCGTCGAACAGCAACCTCGGATCGATGCGGCCGTGCGCGGTTGGCAGCACCGGCGACCGGCCACCCAGGTCCTCGACGCGGGCGAGCACCGATTCCAGGTCGGGTGCGGAGATCCGGTCGGTCTTGTTGAGCACCAACAGGTCCGCCATCCGCAGATGCAGATCCAGTTCGGGGTTGGCCACCCTGGTGTCCTCGAACTCCACGGCGTCGACGAGCACCACCAGGCCGCCGTAGACGATGCGTGGATTCTCACTGCCGAGCACGAGGCGGACCATGTTCCGCGGCTCCGCCAGCCCGCTGGCCTCGACGACGATCACGTCGATGTCCGAGCGGGGATGGGCCAGCCGGTCGAGCATCGAGTCCATCTCGCTCACGTCCACCGCGCAGCACAGGCAGCCGTTGCTCAGCGAGACCATCGAATCGACCTGTCCGGCCACCATCATCGAGTCGATGTTGACGGCGCCGAAATCGTTGACGATGACGCCGATCCGCACGCCGCGGTTGTTGCGCAACAGGTGGTTGAGCATGGTGGTCTTGCCTGCACCGAGGAATCCCGCAACCAGGACCACCGGTATCAATCGCTTCGCCACACGACCTCCCGTCTCGACCGGCCACCCATCTTAGGTCGGTCGAAACGGGGTCGAGTGCGCCCCTCTCGGGGGCTCAGCCCTGAGCGCCCTGCGCCGTCAACGCCTCGAGCAGCCCGCTCAGCAGATTCGAGACCAGCCCCAGGTTCTCACCGGTGGCCAGCCCGGTGAAGCCGCCGAGGCCCAGCTGTTCGAGCAGTGGCTGCAGCAACACGAGCACCTGGCTGATCCCTGCGTCCGCCGGGGCCGCCTTCTCGGTTGTCGTCGTCGCGCTCGGGGGTGCGGGCTTCGTGGTGGTCTTCGTGGACGGCGCGGCCGGCGCGACGGCCGTCGCGGTCGTCGTGGGCGCAGCCGTCGTGGTCGTGGTGGTGGTCGTGGTTGCGTCGGTTCCCGTGGCGGGCGTCGAGGCGACCGTCCCGCCTTCCATCAGGAAGTTGACCGCGCCCGTGGTGATCGCGATCGCGTGCTTGAGTCGGCCGTCGAGGCTGTCGAGGACGGCCGAGTCCTCGGGGTTGGATCCGTTGCCCATCTCGACGAAGACCAGCGGGACGGTGGTGAGCGCGGGACCGGCCACATCGCCGCGGGTCTGCAACCCCTCGACGACCCCGGCGTAGTTCGCGGGCGTGAAGCCGTTCTTGACGTAGACGTCGCGCATCGCGCGGGAGGCCTCGAGGCCCTTGCCGGACTGCGCCTTGTCGACGGCCGGGTCCGGCACCGGCAGCTCCGGGATGATCATGTGGAACCCGTGCCTGCTCGCGTCCGCCTCCGCGGTGGTGGAGTCCGCGTGAATGCTGATCGCCAGGTCCGCGCCCGAGTCGTTCGCCGCCCTGGCGCGATCGTCCACGCACCCGCCCCAGCCGGAGTCGTCCTGACGGCTGAGCACGACCTTGGCGCCAAGGGTCTCCAGGCTGGTCTTCACCAGCTGCGAGACGTCCCAGTTGATCGTGTGCTCGGCGAGACCACCCTGGCTGGTCATGCCGGTGGTCTGGCAGTCCTTCTTGCCCCCGCGGCCGTCGTCGACCTGCCTGGAGAGGTTCTCGGTGTGGGCCGTGCCCTGGTGGCCGGGATCGAGGAAGACCGTCCTGCCGGTCAGCGGGGTCTCGGCTGCGGTGTCGGCCGCTGGTTCGGCCAGCGCCGCCGCGGGCAGCACCATCGCGGTCAGGGTCGCGGCGGCCAGCCCGGCCATCATCGTGGTCATCTTCATCTTCGGGATGGGCGCCGGCTGCGGGTGATCCGCCGGCACCGCTCTCCTTCCACACAGGTAACACCAGTCACTCAGGTCACATTCGGCACCAAGTGAAACAGATGTCGCGCCTGAGGGCGAGGATCCGGGACAACCGTTGGGTTTCCGTGACCTGGCGCCCGGGATCCCCGGGCACGGGCCGTGCGGTGGGGCACCATGGTCGCATGGGGGATATTCAGAGCACACTGGCGCGCTCGACCGGTGCCGTCGCCACCGCGACCGTGGCAAGCCGCACGACGGGCTTCATCCGCACCCTGGCGCTGGCAGCCGTGCTGGGCACCGCGATGGTCGGCGATGCGTACAACGGGGCGAACAGCCTGCCGAACATGGTCTACGAGCTTCTGCTCGGCGGGGTGATGAGCAGCGTGTTCGTGCCGGTACTCGCGCGGGCCCGGTTGCGCGGGCGCGCCCATTCGCGCGTGTTCACCCAGCGCCTGCTGCTGGCCACCCTCATCGGCGCCGCCGCGGCGACGGTGGTCGCGGTGCTGTGCGCCCCGCTGCTGGTCGCGCCGCTGGTGTCGGATTCGGACCAATCCCGGTTGACGACCGTGCTGGCGTATCTGCTGCTCCCGGAGATCTTCTTCTACGCCCTCGCGGCAACGGTGACCGCGGTCCTGAACGTCCGCGACAGCTACGCGCCCGCGGCCTGGGCGCCGGTCGTCAACAACGTGATGGTCCTCGTCACGGTCGGCGTCTTCGTGATGGTGCCCGGCCCGGTGACGTTGACGCCGTCCTCGATGACCACCGCCCAGGTGCTCGTCCTGGGCATCGGCACCACAGCCGGGATCGTCGGGCAGGCCGCGTGGATGGTGGTGGCACTGCACCGGACCGGATTCCGTTGGAGTTGGCGGGTGCGGCCCCTGCCCTACACGTGGCGTCCGGTGCGGGTGGGGGCCGGCCTGCTCGGCTGGATCGTGGCCTACGTCGCGATCAGCCAGGTCGGTGTGACGTTCGTGCTGTGGGTGGCCATCGGCCGCGGCGGCTTCTCGACCTATACCTGCGCAGACCTGTTGTTCCAGGTCCCGTACGGAATCCTCGGGGTGTCCCTGCTGACCGTGCTCACCCCGCGCATCGCCAGGGCGGTCGCCCACGACGACCGCAGCGCACTGATCACCGACATGGGGCGCGCCGCCAGGTACTCGGTGGTCGCACTGGTCCCGGCCGCCGTCGCGATGACCCTGCTGGGACCGATGCTGACCTCGGTGATGTTCATCGGTCGGGTCGACGTCGACGCCGCGCGGCTCATCGGCATCTCGCTGGCGCTGTCGGCGTTCGGACTCGCGCCGTTCGCACTTGTCATGCTTCAGCTCCGTGTCTTCTACGCGGGCAACGACATGCGGACACCGGCGCTGATCAACCTCGCGATAGTGGCGACAAAGATCGCCGTCGTCGCGTTGAGCGCGGCCAGCCTCCCGAGTCAGGTGGTCGTGGTGACGCTGCCTGTCGCGAGTTCCCTGTCATACCTCGTCGGCGCCGTGTGCGGACACTGGGCACTGCGACGCCGCTACGGCCTGCTCGGCTTCCACGCCGTGCTCGAGACGTTCACCCGGGTGCTGTGGGCATCGGTCGTCGCCGGCCTGTTCTGCGTCGCGTCCGTCGGGCTGTCCCATCGGTTCATCGACAACCCCCGCGGGGCCGCGGCGATCACACTGCTGGCCGCCACGGCCCTCGCCGTGCCTGCCTTCCTGCTCGCCGCCAGAGCGATCGGAGTACCGGAGGTGCGCCACGCCAGGTCGCTCCTGATCGGCTGAACAACGACAAAACCCTCACCTCGCAAAGTTGCGAGGTGAGGGTTTTGTCATGGGTGGAGCTAAGGGGACTCGAACCCCTGACCCCCACACTGCCAGTGTGGTGCGCTACCAGCTGCGCCATAGCCCCGTATTCGGTTGTTTCTCCGCACCGGAGTGCGTGCTCCTCCGTGCTCGAAGAAAGTTACACCATTGCCACTCCGGCCAACAAATTGCCTGGTCAAAGCCTACTCGGAGAAGCGAGGGGTGGGCGACTCACTCTCGCCGCCCACCCGATCGCGACCCGTGTCAGTTCAGCTCGGCGACCCAGTTCGGATTGCCGAGGGCATCGATCATGGTGCCGTTCGCGATCACCGTCGGCGTGCCTGCCGCACCGCTGGCCGCGAGCGCCTCACGGCCCTTCTGCGCCGCCGCGGCGGCCTCGTTCACCTTGGCGCCGTCCGAGATGCACGCCACCGCGGCGTCGTTGGCGCCGGAGTCCTTGGCGATCTTGGCCAGGTCTGCGTTGGAGTGGTCCGAGGAGCCGTTCTCCGCGGGCTGGTTCTCGGGCGAGAACAGCGCCGCGTGGAACTTGGAGTACGCGACCGCGTCGCCGCTCTCCGCCACGCACATCGACGCGGCCACTGCGCGGGTCGAGTAGTCACCGCTGGCCGAGAGCCGGTTGAGGAAGTCGAGGATGTGGTACCGCACCGCGACCTTGCCCTCGTCGACCTTCTGCGCGAGCTCCTGGCCGTTCGTGTTCTCCAACTCGGCGCAGTACGGGCACATCGGATCCTCGAAGACGTCGATCGTGGTGGTCGCCTCCGGCTGACCGATCCGCACGGCGCCGTTCTCCACCACCGCCACCTGGACGGCCGAGTTCGACACGGCCCCGTAGCCCTCGTTGCGCGGCTTGCTGCGGTTGCTCTGCCAGATCACCCCGCCGATCACGACCGCGGCGATCACCAGGACCGCCAACCCACCGAGGATGTACGTCGACCGACTCGACGTCGGCTGCAGAGAGGTGACGGGCTTGTTCTTCGCATTCACAGATGCAGTCCTTCGCTCCGAGATTCAAATGTGGCTTTACTCTGCCATCTCATGCTGAGCGCGTACTGAGAGTGCGGGCCTCGATCCGGGCCCGAGCGCGAACGGGCTGCGGGGGAACACGGTAAGCCAACCGGCCAGCGCAAGGAACCCGACGTCGCGGGCGATCTCGAGGGCGTAGTCCCAGCCGTCCACATCCGCGGCCCCGCCGCCGCCGAAGCAACCGCAGTCGATGGACAGCCCGCGGGCCCACACCGAGATGATCACCCCGATCAGCACCACCAGCAGCAGCGCCGACGCGATCGCCGCGAGCCGGACCCCAAGGCCGATCAACAGCAGCAGTCCGAGCGCGATCTCCAGGAACGGCAGCGTGTTCGCCATCGGCCGCACCAGCGACTCCGGCAGCAACTGGTAGGCGCGCACGGCGATCACCGTCCCCGCCGGGTCCGAGGCCTTGAGCACTCCCGAGATCAACCAGACGGCGGCGAGCCCGATCCTGGCAAACAAGCTGACGATACGAATCCACACCCGGCCCACGGTACCGATCGGCGTAGATTCACCGATATGAGCGAGCCGCAGCCCGGCCCCGACGCCATCGAGAACGCGCTGCCCCATGAGTTCGATCACACCCATTCGAACGTGTCCGGCGGCTGGCTCCGGGCGGCGACGTTCGGCGCGATGGACGGCCTGGTCACCAACACGTCGCTGATCGCGGGCGTCGGCGGCGCTGGGGTCGACGCGCACACCGTTATCCTCAGCGGCGTCGCAGGCCTGGTGGCAGGCGCCTTCTCCATGGCCCTCGGCGAGTTCGCCTCGGTCTCCACCGCGAACGAACAGATCGAGGCGGAGGTGAAGGTCGAGACCCGCGCGCAGGCCCGCTACCCCGAGGCCGAACAGGCCGAACTGGTCGAGACCTTCACCGCGATGGGCATGAGCGAGGCGACCGCTGAGACCGCGGCCGCCGAGGTACACAACGACTCCGCACGCGCGGTGAACATCCACCTCACCCACGAGCTCGGCGTCAACCCGAGCGAGAAGCCCTCACCGCTGGTGGCCGCCGGTTCCTCGTTCCTGATGTTCTGTGTCGGCGCGATCATCCCGCTGATCCCGTACCTGCTCGGATTCGAGTCACTCGTCGCCGGGCTGGCCGTCGGCGGGATCGGCCTACTGATCGTCGGCGCGATCGCGGCGAGCTTCACCGCGAAGTCGAAGGTCCGCGGTGCGCTCCGACAGCTCGCCTTCGGCGTGATCGCCGTCGCCGCCACCTACCTGGTCGGCACGCTGATCGGGGTCGGCATCCCCGGTTGACGCCTGCGGGATGGTTTGCGGCGCGACCAGCCAGAACGCGATCGGGAGCAGCATCAACGCGCCGGTGACCGCGAAGGCCACCCCGTAGGACAGGTACTGGGCCAACACCCCGGCGACCAGCGGACCGGCCACCACCCCGACGTCGGAGGCCATCTGGAAGGTCGCCAACACCGGACCGCCCCTGGCCTTCGAGCCGATCACGTCCGCGACCGCGGCCTGCTGGGCCGGGTTCATCAGCCCGGACCCCACGCCCGCGACGAGCGACAGCGCGAGGAACACCAGCAGATTCTCGCTGTACCCGAGGAACATCGTCGCCCCGCCGGCAACCGCCAGTCCGGCCAGCACGAACGGCCGTCGGCCGCGCAGATCCGACAGGCGTCCCGCCGGGATCTGCACCAGCGCGTTGCCGATCGCATACACGGTCAGCGCCACGCCCGCCAGCGCGGTGCCCTCCCCCAGCGCCTCGACCACGAACAGGGGCACCATCGCGACCCGTACCCCGAATGACACCCAGCCGTTGGCGAAGTTCGACACAAGGGATGCGCGGTAGGTCGCCGAGGCCAGCGCCTCGCGCAGCGTCATCGTGACGACGTGGCCGCCCGAATCCGGTGCAGCCAGCGCGGACTCGCGCAGACTCAGGTACACCACCGCCGCCGCGATCAGCAGCGCGACGGCGTAGATCAGGAACGGAGCGCGCAGCCCGAAGCCGGCGAGTGCGCCGCCGACCAGCGGCCCGCCGATGGTGCCGAACAGGAAGGACGTCGCATAGAGGCCCGACACCCGCCCGCGGATGCCCGGCGGCGTGATCCGGATCAGCAGACCCAGCGCGGACACGGTGAACATGGTCGACCCGATGCCGCCGATCGCCCGGAACAGCAGCAGCTGCCAGTAACCCTGCGCGAAGGCCACCGCACCGGACGAGACGGCGACGATCAACAGCCCGGTGAGGTACGTCGGGCGCTCCCCCAGCCGCTGCACCAGCGCCCCGCTGAGCGGCGCGAACAGCAGTCGCATGAGGGCGAACACGCTGATGACGGCGGTCGCCGCGGTGACCCCGACGTCGAAGCTGCGGGCAAACTGTGGCAGCGCAGGAGCGACGATGCCGAACCCGAGGGCGATGACGAAGCTGGCCGAGACCAGGACCCAGATCTCGCGTGGCAGCTTATTTGCGGTGGTGTGCATGATTGCCACCGATCCTAGCCAGCGGCGAAAAGCTCAGGCGTCTGCGCCCAGCGCCCGGGACACCAGCTCCCGCGCCTCGTCCTGCACCTGCGCGAGATGCTCCCTGCCCCTGAACGATTCGGCATAGATCTTGTACTTGTCCTCGGTGCCCGACGGCCGCGCGGCGAACCAGGCGTTCTCCGTGCAGACCTTCAGCCCGCCGAGCGCCGCACCGTTGCCGGGCGCCGCGGTGAGCGTCGCGGTGATCGACTCGCCCGCCAGCTCGGTCGCGGTGACCTGCTCCGAGGACAACGCCGCCAGCGCCGCCTTCTGCTCGCGGGTGGCGGGCGCGTCGACCCGCGCGTACTCGGGGCTGCCGTACCGCTGCGCGAGCTCGGCGTACCTGGCCGCGGGCGAGCGCCCGGTGACGGCGGTGATCTCGGACGCCAGCAGCGCCATGATGATGCCGTCCTTGTCCGTCGTCCACACCCGGCCATCGGTGCGCAGGAACGACGCCCCCGCGCTCTCCTCGCCGCCGAAGCCCAGCTCCCCCGTCAGCAGGCCAGGCACGAACCACTTGAACCCGACGGGCACCTCCACCAACTCCCGGCCGAGACCCGCCACCACCCGATCGATCATCGACGAGCTCACCAAGGTCTTGCCGACCTTGGTGCCCGGCGCCCAGCCGGGCCGGTTCGCGTACAGGTAGTCGATGGCCACCGCGAGATAGTGGTTCGGGTTCATCAACCCGCCGTCCGGGGTGACGATCCCGTGCCGGTCGGCGTCCGCGTCGTTTCCGGTGGCGATGTCGAACCGGTTCCGCGCGCCGATCAGCGAGGCCATCGCGTCCGGGGACGAACAGTCCATCCGGATCTTGCCGTCGGTGTCGAGGGTCATGAACCGCCACGTCGCGTCCACCAGTGGGTTCACCACAGTCAGATCGAGGCGGTGCCGCTCGGCGATCGCACCCCAGTAGTCGACGCTGGCACCGCCGAGCGGATCGGCGCCGATCCGGATGCCTGCGTCGCGGACCGCGTCGAGGTCGACCACGTTCGGCAGGTCGTCGAGGTACGTGGCGAGGAAGTCGTAGGGGCGGGCCGTGCCAGCGAGCGCCGCGGCCAGCGGGACCCGCTTGACCCCCGCGAGGCCTGCCGCGATCAGCTCGTTCGCGCGCGCCTCGATCGCCGAGGTGGCCGCGGTGTCTGCGGGCCCGCCGTGCGGCGGGTTGTACTTGAAGCCGCCGTCGCGTGGCGGGTTGTGCGAGGGCGTCACCACGATGCCGTCGGCCCGTGCGGCCGGACCGGAGGCGTTGTGCCGCAGGATCGCGTGACTGACCGCGGGGGTCGGCGTGTAGCGTCCGCCGGAATCGATCAGCACCACAACGTCATTGGCCGCGAGGACCTCGAGCGCGCTGGTCCAGGCGGGCTCGGAGAGCGCGTGGGTGTCGCGGCCGAGGAACAGCGGTCCGGTGATCGACTGACTTGCCCGGTACTCGGCGATGGCCTGCGTGGTGGCGAGGATGTGTGCCTCGTTGAAGGCGCCGTCCAGGCTGGATCCGCGGTGCCCCGAGGTGCCGAACGCGACCCGTTCGTCAGGGTTCTCCGGGTCAGGAATGCGGCTGTAATAGGCCGTCACCAGCTGCGCGAGGTCCTCGAGATCCTGCGGCTGGGCGGGCGTGCCTGCTCGATCGTGCGCCACGACGCGCCTCCTCGGTCGGTGATTGTCGGTCAGCGCCATTGGATCACGTCGAACGCTTGACCAATCGCAGTGTCAGTACGGGAAGAAGCGCGAGCGTCGCGAACACCGCAGCCCCGAACACGCTGACCGCAAGCAATCGGACCGTGCTCAGATCACCCAGGTACCCGACTTCCTCACTCGCGACCCCGATCGCGGGAAAGCACAGGAAGGCCGCGCCTGCCGCGAGCAGCCACCACGATCGCCGCCCGCCGGTGGTGGCGACGGCGGAGCCCACGCCCGCGACGAGCCTGCGGGTCATCGGCATCCTGATGTCGGTCTCCGAGTACGGCACTGCGCCATTCGATCACGTGAACAGCGCGTGTGCCCCCGCGAATCCGAGCGCCGCCGCCGCGATTCCCGCCACGACGCTGACCACGACGTTGGCGAGCGCGTACAGCCGCACCCCGTCTTCGACGAGCCGGACCGTCTCGTAGCCGAAGGTGCTGTACGTCGTCAGGGCACCACAGAATCCGGTGCCGACCAGGGCCATCACGGGACTGCCATGACCGGCCGCGGCGCCGGCGCCGACCAGCGCGCCGAGGATCAGCGACCCGATCACGTTCACTGTGAGGGTGCCCCACGGGAACTCGCTGTCGGTGCGGGAACCGACGGCGCGGTCGAGCAGGAAGCGGGCGGGCGCCCCGACCATGCCGCCGAGGATGACCAGCACCACCGTCACGGTCGTTCCTCGGTGAAGTGCACCCGCTCGACGCCTTCCAGGGTCACTGTGGCCTCGGTGAGCAGTTCGCCGATGCCGTCCAGGAACCCGCGGATCCGCTCCTCGGTGTCGACCGCGACCACCAGCAACGGCAGCCCGTCGGCCAGGTCGAGCAGCCGCGTGGTGTGGATGTGCGCGGATGCGCCATATCCCTCGACACCCCGCCACACGCTGGCACCGCCCAGCCCGGCGGCACGGGCCCGCTTGACGATCTCCTGATACTTCGGCTTGTGGTGCCAGAGGTCGTCCTGCCCGAGGATGATCGACAGCCGCATCTCCGTGCGCGAGTAAGACATGTCAGCTTCCTTTCCCGGCGAAGGCACCGGTGACGAGCCGTGCGCCCCACACCCCAACCAGGACGGCGGCGAGCGCCGCGATCACCGTCCCGAAGAGGTAGCCGAACGCGATCGGATAGTTGCCGGACGCGAGCAGGCCCCGCACCTCGACCGCATAGGTCGAGAAGGTGGTGAAGCCGCCGAGCACCCCGACCCCGAGAAATGGCCGAAGCAGCCGGTGCGCGGTCCAGACCTCGGTGATGAGCACCATCAGGATGCCGATCAGCAGGCAGCCGATCACGTTGGTGATCAGCGTCGCCCACGGGATCTCCTTGGTCGGCATCGCGTGCGCGATGCCATATCTCGCGAGCGCACCGATCCCGCCGCCGAGCGCGACCACCGCGAGAAGCGATCCTTCACCTCGCATGTGAATCATCTACTCCGACAGCCTGAACCGCACCGCGGCGATCACGTCGCCGAGGGCCTCGGCCAGGACCGCCAGGCGTTCGCTCGGCCCTGGCGCCGACAGCAACCTCAGCCGATCCACCGCGACGAGCGGGAGACTGGCCGCGAGGGCGTAGACGCGGTCGCCCATCTCACCCGGCAACTCGTCCAAACGGGGAAACCCCGGCACGGGGATGCCGCGCACCGCCGGGGACCGGCTCAGCAGCCCACCGAGCTCGTCCACCAGTGCGCCGACCTCGTCGATCGAGTCCGACCCGTAGTCCGTGCCCTCGTCGGGCCACGGTTCCACGTCCGCCCGCGGGTAGGGGTTGTCCGGCAGCCAGCGGCGCACCCGGATCCGGCTTTCGCCGACGCACCCGAGCAACAGTCGACCGCCCTGCACCCGCTCGTAGTCGACGATCCGCGCCACGGTCCCGATGTCGGTGCGCTCGTCGCCGCCACCCACCTCGTGGCCGCGACTGATGAGGACCACGCCGAATCGCCGCAGGTCCGGGGACGAGGTCAGGTCTTCGACCATCTCGAGGTAGCGCGGCTCGAACACCTGCAACGGCAGCAGTTCACCGGGTAGCAACACGGACCCGAGCGGGAACATCGGCAGAGCATCCACCGTCACAGCATGCCCTCGATCCGGGTGTCGCGCCGATAACCGCGAAAGACCGCGCCGATCTTCGCTAGTGTGAGCTACGTCATAGTGCGGGGGTACTTGACGAACGGCGGTGAGCCACATGCTGCGGAGTGCATCACTCTGGCACGGGGCCGCGCCCTGGGCCGCGACTTCGGTTTCTCCCACCCTTCGTCGGAGGTTTCGATGAGAGTCACACTCAGAGATTCCGCTACTGCCTTCCTGGCGGCGCTCGCGCTGGCCCTGTCGCCTGCGATCACCGCTCCGCATGCGGCCGCACAGGCCCCGCCGATGATGCCCGCGCCCGACCCCGACCCGTTCTACTGGGCGCCACCGGACCTCGCCGCCAGGGTGAACGGCGACATCCTCCGCAGTAGACCGGTCGACGTCTCCCGGTTCGGGAACGCGGACGGATGGCAGATCACCTACCGCTCCACGAACTCGTCCGGCCACCCGGTTGCGGCCGTCACGACCGTCCTCGTCCCGCGCGGCGGGGTGGATCGGCCGCTGCTGTCCTACCAGGCGATCATCAATGCGCTCGGGACCCGGTGCGGACCGTCGCACACTCTGTTCAACGGGCAGCTCCAGGAGGCCCCGGTGGTGAACCTCGCGCTGATGCGGGGATGGGCGATCGCGCTGCCCGATCACCTCGGCCCGACCAGTGCGTACGGCGCCGCCAGGCTGGGAGGCCAGATCGTCCTCGACGGGATCCGGGCGGTGCAGCACCTGCCCGAGGCGAGGCTCGGGCACAGCCCCGTCGGACTCGCCGGCTACTCGGGCGGCGGGATGACCAGCGGCTGGGCCGGCGCGCTCGCACCGACCTACGCCCCCGAGCTCCCCATCGTCGGCGTCGCGGCAGGCGGCGTCCCTGCGAACCTCAGCGAGCTCGCGAACGGGCTCGGGACCGCGCCGCACCCACTGTTCGGCCTCGGCTTCGCCGCCACGCTCGGCCTCGAACGCGAGTACCCGTCCTCGATCCCGTTGGCGAGCGGCCTCACCGGCGCGGGCCTGGCGCTGCGCGACCGGATCGCCAACGCCTGCTCTCAGGAGATCATCGACGCCGGGGCAAACCACAGCGCGGCGGAGGTGTCCGCCGATCCGGCCCGAATCAACGCACCGATGGTGCGGGCGATCTTCGACCAGAACAGTCTGATGATGTACCCAGGAGTCCCCCGTGCCCCGGTGTTCGTCTGGCACGGCAACGGCGATCAGCTGGCCCCGCTGGATTCGATCGCGGCGACCGTCGGCCGGTACTGCGCGGCCGGGGTGCCGGTCCAGTTCACCGTGTTCCCAGCAGACCACGGCCCGGCCAGCCTCGAGGGGCTACCCGGCGTCCTCGGTTGGCTCGACGGCAGGTTCGCCGGTCAGCCCGCGCCGAGCAACTGCTGAGGTCGGCGACCAGCGATCAGGTGCGATTCGTGGCTCCCCCGTTGACGACTCGGCGCTGATAGCGTCCGGCCAATGCACTTCGGTCGGTCGATATCGGTCATCGCATCCGGACTCATCGCGGTCGGCGCCTGCGTCCCCACGGCTCGCGCCACGGCTCCCCCGTCCGCTCCAGGAACGATCGTGAGCTCGTCCGCCCTTCCGAGCGGCGACCTGATCGACGGCGCGGCCGAGGGATACCTGGTGACCTACAACACGACCGGGCAGGACGGCAGGCCCACCGTCAGCACCGGGCAGGTCTTCGTCCCCCAGGGCACCGCGCCCGAGGGCGGCTGGCCCGTCGTGTCCTGGTCGCACGGCACCACCGGGATCGGCGACCAGTGCGCGCCGAGCGTGACCGGGAGCCTCACCACGACGCAGCTGCTGCTCGACTACCTTCGCCGGGGATACGCCGTGGTCGCCACCGACTACATCGGCCTCGGCTCACCCGGCCTCCACCAGTACCTGGCCGGTCGCGCCGAGGGGCAGGCCGCGATCGACGTCGTTCGCGCCGGGCGCAACCTTCGGCCCGACCTCTCGACGTCCTGGGTGTCCGTCGGGCACTCCCAGGGAGGGCAGGCCGCGCTCTTCGCGGGACACATGGCAGGCGAGTACGCCCCGGAGCTCGATCTCCGCGGAACCCTGTCCTACGCACCCGAATCGAACGTGGAGAACCTGCTGGCCGTGGCCGGACCCTACGTTCCGGCCCTCGACGTCCTGCAGGGCGCGAGCACCTACCTCGTGTACATCCTCGCGGGCCTGAACTCCGCCCGTCCGGACCTCGGGATACCCGGCTACCTCAGCGAGTTCGGGGCGCGCGCGATGGCATCGGCTGAGCTCGGATGCGGCGACGACCTCGGCATGCTGAGGGGAAGATCGGTGGGCGCGCTGTTCGCCAGGCCGTTGCTCGATCCGGCCGTCGTCAACGCACTTCAGGACTACATGGCCGTGCCCACCACCGGCTGGGAGCGGCCGATCATGATCGTGCACGGAACCGACGACCTGACGGTCCCCATCCCGGTGAGCGTCGCCCTGCAACTGCAACTCGCAGCGGGCGGGGCCGACTTCCAGTTCAAGGTCTATCCCGGCACGGACCACCGGAGCGTCGTCCCCGCCGCGGACCGGGACGCGACCGGCTTTCTCACGGCCCTGCTCCCGCCACCGCGCTGACCCCGGCCGGGATCGACGAGGGCACCGAACAGGGCAAGGCCCCGCAGTCGATTTCGAC
>NZ_JBSGTR010000042.1:0-48071 GCF_053607505.1 Rhodococcus sp. NPDC055112 | reverse complement strand
GGTTGACGAGTGTCTGGACTCGTCAACCGCGCACAGGCGGCGGAGCCGCCTAGAGGATGGGCGACGGCGAGTACTTCGCCGCCTCGGGGTTCTGCTCCACCAGCAGGCCGACCCTGCGGACCACGGTGGCAACCTGGGACTCGGCCGCGCCGATGAAGGCGGACTTGTCGGCCAGCGCGGCGTCCAGCTGCGCGCGGTCGAGCGGGAAGCGGTCGTCGGCGGCGAGGCGGTCGAGCAGGTCGGGCTCGCGGCCGTCCTCGCGCATCGCCAGCGCGACGGCGACCGCGTGCTCCTTGATGACCTCGTGCGCGGTCTCGCGGCCGGTGCCCGCGCGCACGGCGGCCATCAGCATCCGGGTGGTGGCCAGGAACGGCAGGTACCGGGTGAGCTCCTTCTCGATCACCGCCGGATACGCGCCGAACTCGTCGAGCACGGTCAGGAAGGTCTCGATCTGTCCGTCGATCGCGAAGAACGCGTCCGGCAGCGCCACCCGGCGGACCACCGAGCAGAACACGTCGCCCTCGTTCCACTGCGCGCCCGCCAGCTCCGCGGCCATCGACGCGTAGCCGCGCAGCACGACCTGCAGGCCGTTGACGCGCTCGCAGGAACGGGTGTTCATCTTGTGCGGCATCGCGGACGAGCCGACCTGGCCGGGCTGGAAGCCCTCGGTGACCAGCTCGTGGCCCGCCATCAGGCGGATGGTGTGCGCGAACGACGACGGGCCTGCGCCCACCTGGACCAGCGCGGACAGCACGTCGTGGTCCAGCGAGCGCGGGTACACCTGGCCGACGCTGGTCAGCACGTGCGCGAAGCCGAGGTGCTCGGCGACCTTCGCCTCGAGGAAGTCCAGCTTCTCGGTGTCACCGCCGAGCAGGTCGAGCATGTCCTGGGCGGTACCCATCGGGCCCTTGATGCCGCGCAGCGGGTACCGGTCGATCAGCTCGCGCAGGCGGGTCAGCGCGACCAGCACCTCGTCCGCTGCGGAGGCGAAACGCTTGCCGAGGGTGGTGGCCTGCGCGGCGACGTTGTGGCTGCGGCCCGCCATCACCAACGACGAGTACTCGGCGGCCTTCTCCGCGAGCCGCGCGGCGACCGCGACGCCGTGCGCGTACACGTGCTCGAGCGAACGGAAGATCTGCAGCTGCTCGACGTTCTCGGTGAGGTCGCGGCTGGTCAGACCCTTGTGCACGTGCTCGTGCCCGGCGAGGGCGTTGAACTCCTCGATCCGCGCCTTGACGTCGTGCCTGGTCACCCGCTCCCGGTCCGCGATGGAGTCGAGGTCCACCTGCTCCAGCACCCGCTCGTAGTCGGCGAGCGCGTCCTCGGGCACGTCGATGCCGAGCGAGGCCTGTGCCCGCAGCACCGCCAGCCACAGCTGACGCTCCAGCACGATCTTGTGCTCGGGCGACCACAGCTCCCGAAGGTCGGGGCTGGCGTATCGGTTGGCAAGGACGTTGGGGATGCGGCTCACGAGCGCCCAGTTTACGGCCGCCGCCCGCGGGACCGGCAGCCGCGCCACCCGGGGGGTGCGGCTACGGCTCCGGCTCCTCCGGCGGGAGCGGCGGCGCCGCGACGTCGATGACCTCCGACAGCATCTCCCTGGCCAACTGCTCGGGGTCGGGATCGGACTCGCTCAACGCCCCGACGACGGCCCCGTCCACCACGCAGATCAGCCTGCGCAGTCCCTCCTGCCGGACCTGCCGCCCGGATCGGCGCAGCACCTCACCGAGGGCGTCGTCGAACTGGATCCGCAACCGCCGCTGCACCTCTTGCAGCTGGGGGTGTCGCGCGGAGGCGATGAAGCACTCGTACCTGGCGATGAGGTGTTCCCGCGCGGCGCCCTCGATCGGGCCGACCAGCAGCTCGATGATCAGTTCGACGACGGCCGCGGCGTCGCGGTCGGCCTGCGTGATCTCGTCGATCCGGGCGCGCATGGCGTCCATCTCCCGGCTGCCGCTCAGCTCCACCGCGTGTGCGATCAGATCGTCGAGCGACTCGAAGTAGTAGGTCGTCGACGCGAGCGGCAGGCCCGCGCGCTGGGCCACCGCCCGATGCCGGACCGCCTCGAACCCGCCCTCGAGCATCAGATCGGCCGCGGCCTCCACGAGCGCCATCCGGCGTCGTTCGCCCTTGGGAGTCGCCGCGGAAGACACCCGGCCCATCGTGCCAGCGGAAGCGCTGCGCCGAGTCGGTTTCGTCGGAGCGGGTGCGGGCGAGGCCGCCGTCCCGTCAGTGTCCGAGTGCAGCACTGCGTCCCAATCTCTCCAGAGCCTCTTCCACGTCGGCCGTCGCGCCCGCGAACGAGATCCGCACGGTCCGGTCGCCGCGGACCGTGTCGAAGTCGACGCCCGGCGCCAACGCCACCCCGGTCTCCCGCAGCAGTTCCGCGCACCAGGACGTCGAATCGTCTGTGAGGTGGCCGATGTCGGCGTAGGCGTAGAACGCGCCGTCGGCAGGGGCAAGGTCCGTGATGCCCAGTTTCGGCAGCGCGGCCAGCACCAGGTCGCGGTTCGCCGCGTACCGCCGCACGTGCCCGTCCAGTTCGGTCATGGACTCGTCGGTGAAGGCAGCGACCGCCGCGTACTGGGAGATCGCGGGTGGGCACACCGTCATGTTCGATGCGAGCCGCTGCAGTGCCCGCCGCAGCCCGGCAGGCACCAGCATCCAGCCCAGCCGCCAGCCGGTCATCGAGAAGTACTTGGAGACCGAGCCGATCACGACGGCCTCGCGCGAGGTCTCCCATGCCGACGCGGTCGCCGAGGTGCCGGAACCGAACTCGATCCCGTGGTAGATCTCGTCGGAGATCAGCAGGGTGCCGTGCTCCTCGCACCAGCGAGCGAGGGCGGCGAGTTCGGTGGGGTCGATGACGGTGCCGGTCGGGTTCGCCGGGCTGGCGACGACCAGACCGGCAGGCGGCTCGTCCAGCGCCTCGAGCATCGCGACGGTCGGCTGGAAGCGGGTGTCCGGTCCGCAGTCGAGTTCGATCACGCGACAGCCGAGCGCGGTGAGCGTGTTTCGGTATGCGGGGTAGCCGGGCCGCGCCACGACGACCGTGTCACCCGCGTCGAACGCCGCGAGGAAGATCAGGGTGAAGGCGCCGGAGGAACCGGTGGTCACCACGACGTCGTCCGGATCGACCGCGATCGAGGACTTCGCGCTGTGGTAGCCGGCGATCGCCTCCCGCAGCGGCAGGATTCCGAACGTCTCGGTGTAGCCGAGTAATTGGGTGTCGAGGGCCTCGCGCGCCGCACGCAGCACTGGGCCGGGCGCCTGGGTGGACGGCTGCCCCGCGGCCAGGGTCAGGACATCGCCGTGGGTTCGGGCCCGCTCGGTGGCGGCCTTCCAGACGTCCATCACATGGAAAGTGGGGACCTGGGATCGATCGGACTCTGCTCGCACCGGGTCGAGGCTAGCGCGCCCGGGCGAATTGCCCGACCGATACCGCGACGACAGCGGCCCCGAGGACCGGATCCTCGGGGCCGCTGCCGGCAGGGGGTACTGCTATTCGGTACCGATTGTGCGCATTGTCAGTGCATGTCGCTCGCGACGATCGTGGCGATGTTCCGCTCCGCGAGAGCGGTGATGGTGACGAACGGGTTGACGCCCAGGTTGCCGGGAACAAGCGAGCCGTCCATCACGTACAGGCCCGGGTGTCCGTGCAGCCGGCCGTAGTTGTCCGTGGCCTTGTTCAGGATGGCGCCGCCGAGGGGGTGGTAGGTCAGCCCGTCACCCCAGACCTTGTACCCACCGAACATGTCGGTGCGGTAGATCGTGCCCTCCTTCGAGTTGATCTTGTCGAAGATCCGCTTCGCCATGGTGATGCCGGGCTGGTTCTGCGAGGCCTGCCAGGACAGTCCGACCTTGCCGGTCGACGAGTTGTACTGGAACTGACCACGTTCCGGGTTCTTGGTGATCGCCAGGTACAGGCTGATGAACAGGTCGGCTCCGGCCGGGAACGGCGCGATCTCCGCGAACGCCGGTCCCCCGGCGTCGTCCCAGTTGTCGATGCCCATCGTCGGGATCGACGACTGCTTGCCACCCGTCGCGTCCCACAGGTGGTTGGCCCGGGCGACCATGACGTTGCCGTTGTTGCCCCAGCCCTGGCCGACCTCGCCGGACAGGTTCGGCAGGTGACCCTGCGCCTTCATCGCCACCAGCAGCTTGCTGGTGCCGACGCTGCCCGCCGCGAAGAACACCTTGTCCGCGGTGACCGTCTTGGTCGCGACGACACCGCCCTGCTCGTTGATCTGCTCCATCTCGACGGAGTAGCCGGCCCCGCTCGGCACGACCTTGGTGACGCGGTGCAGCGTGGTGATGGTGACCTTGCCGGTCGACGCCGCCTGCGCGAGGTAGGTCTTGGGCAACGACTTCTTGCCATAGTGGTTACCGAAGATGACCTCGCCGGCGAGGGCGGACTTGGGGGCCGAGCCCGCCGCCTCCTGCTTCATGTAATTCATGTCGTACACATTGGGGACGAAAACCGTCTTGAAGCCGGATCGTTCGGCGGTCTTGCGTCCGGTCCGCGCGAACTTGTACCACTCGGTCGACTCGAACCAGGCCGGGTCGATGTTGTTGACGCCCAGACCGGCGTTCGCCCTCGGGAAGAAGGTCCCGTACATCTCGTTGGAGTCGACCGAGGGCAGCAGTTCCTCGAAGTAGCCGCGCCGGGGCGTCACGGCCATGCCGCCGTTGACCAGCGAGCCGCCGCCGACGCCGCGACCCTGGTAGACGTTGATCCCGCCCATGTTCTCGCAGTCGAGGATTCCGACGTACTTCTCGATGGGCTTGTCGATCGAGACGCCCATGAAGTGCGAGACCGGTTGCGCCGTGCGATCCCTCAGCCAGAACCCACGCTTGTCCGGCGAGGTGGTGGAGGTGAAGACCCCCGAGGTGGCCGTGCCCCAGTCCCTGCCCATCTCGACGATATGAGTGTCGATGCCCGCCTGCGCCAGCCGCAGCGCGGTCACCGCGCCGCCGTAGCCGCTGCCGATGATCAGGGCGGGCACCCGGTCACCGGTGTTGAGTGCGCGACGCGGCGATGCCGCGGCGGTTGTCGCGCTCAGGGTCGGCGCGAGGGCGACGGCGCCCGCCGCCAGGCCCGTCGCCGCCATGAACCTTCTTCGGGAGAACTGCGATTTCGTGGTCGCCGTAAAGCTTCGCGACGCTTGATGTTCGGTCAACGGAACCTCTCTGATCACGAGCCAATAAAGTAGAACTCGTTATACAGCCGTAACAGCCTCGAGATCCGCAATACCGACCGGTAATAAATCGAAAACCCGCAGCTCATACCCGAATACCCGAAATGCCTGTGCTGCAGCAATATCACCAGTACTGTTCAACGTTCTCATACGCAGGAGGCGCCCCGCGCGGGCCGAGACCCACCGCGAGGCGCCCCCGAATTTGGAGAACACGTTCACCTACGGGTCGAACCTAATGCAGATCGTTGGCCACGATCGTGGCCATGTTCCGTTCCGCGAGGGCGGTGATGGTGACGAACGGATTGACGCCGACATTGCCCGGCACCAGCGACCCGTCCATCACGTACAGGCCCGGGTATTCCGGGAGCCGCCCGAAGTTGTCGGTCGCCTGGTTCAGGATGCAGCCACCGAGGGGGTGGTAGGTCAATCCGTCGCCCCACGTCTTGTACACGCCGAACAGGTCGGTGCGGTAGATCGTGCCCTCCTTGGAGTTGATCTTGTCGAACACCCGCTTGGCCATGTTGATGCCGGGCTGGTTCTGCGAGGCCTGCCACGACAGCCCCACCTTGCCGGTCGACGAATTGTACTGGAACTGGGCACGTTCCGGGTTCTTGGTGATCGCCAGGTAGAGGCTGACCCACAGCTCCGTGCCCGCCGGGAACGGCGCGATCTCCGCAAAGACCGGACCGGCCGGGTCGGCCCAGTTGTCGATGCCCATCGTCGGGATCGACGACTGCTTGGCGCCGGTCGGGTCCCAGCCCTGGTTGGCGCGGCCGACCATGACGTTGCCGTTGTTGCCCCAGCCCTGACCGACCGCGCCGGGAAGGTTCGGCAGGTGCCCCTGCGCCTTCATCGCGACCAGGAGCTTGCTGGTGCCGACGCTGCCCGCGGCGAAGAACACCTTGTCCGCGGTGACCGTCTTGGTCGCGACGGTGTTGCCCTGCTCGTCGATCTGCTTCATCTCGACCGAGTACCCGCCGCCGCTGGCCGCGGGCGCCACCTTGGTCACCTCGTGCAGCGTGGTGATGGTGAGCTTGCCGGTGGCCGATGCCTGCGCCAGGTAGGTCTTGTCCAGCGACTTCTTGCCTGCGTTGTTGCCGTAGATGACCTCGCCTGCCAGCGCGGACTTGGCGACCTGACCGGCGTCCTCCTTCTTCATGTAGTCGAAGTCGTAGACGTTGGGCACGAAGGTCGTCTGGAATCCGGAGCGCTGCGCGGTCTTCCTGCCGACCCGCGCGAACTGGTAGTAGTCGGTGGACTCGAACCAGGCCTGGTCGATGTTGTTCACGCCGAGACCGGCATTCGCCCTCGGGAAGAACGTCCCGTACATCTCGTTGGAATCGACCGAGGGCAGGATCTCCTCGAAGTAGCCGCGCTTGGGCGTCACGGCCATGCCGCCGTTGGCCAGCGAACCGCCGCCGACACCGCGACCCTGGTAGACGTTGATCCCGCCCATGTTCTCGCAGTCGAGCACGCCGACGTACTTCTCGATGTCCTTGTCCACCGAGCCACCCGAGAAGTGCGAAACCGGCTGCGCCGTACGGGTCCTCAACCAGTAGGCCCGCTTGTCCGGGGTGAGCATCGGGGAGAAGATCTTGCCGTCGGAGCCGGGCGTCGTCCAGGCCCTGCCCATCTCGATGATGTGGGTGTCGATACCCGCCTGCGTCAGCCGCAGCGCCGCCACCGCGCCGCCGTACCCGCTGCCGATGATCAGGGCGGGCACCCGGTCACCGGTGTTGAGGGCGCGGCGCGGCGATGCCGCCGCCGAGGTCCACGAGGAGGAGAGCGCCGCGGCCCCCACCGCGAAACCCGTTGCCGCCATGAACTTCCTGCGGGAGAGCTGGGGATTGAAAGTGGTCGCTGCCTTGCCTCGCGACGCCTGGTACTCGCTCAACGGAACCTCTCTGTCAGGGCCAACAAAACTGGAACCTGTTATACGAGAGAAGTCGCACGTTACCGTTCGGTAATCCTGCCGCCGCTCACAGTCCGGAATGGATCGCGGAAACGACGGTGCGAGAACACAATCGCCGGTACTGTTTTACGCATCGATGACCTGGACCAGCGACCAACTAGATGGAGATGCGGCCCTCGACGGCGGCGAGCCCGATGTCGCGGCGGAAGTGCCCACCGGCCAGCCGGACGTCGGCGAGCTTGGCGTAGGCGTCCTCGCGCGCGCTCGTGAGGTCGGTACCGACCCCGACAACGCTGAGCACCCGGCCACCGGAGGACACCACGGCGCCGTCCTCGCTCAGGCCGGTGCCCGCATGCAGCACACCGTCCGCATCGGAACCACTGATCACGTCTCCCGTGCGGGGGCGTCCTGGGTAGTTCTCGGCGGCCAGCACCACGGTCACCGCGGCGCCGTCGCGCCAGCGCAGCGGGGCCACCTCGGCGAGGGTGCCGGTCGCGGTGGCGTTCAGCAGCTCACCGAGCGGGGACTCCAGCAGCGCCAGGACCGCCTGGGTTTCCGGGTCGCCGAAGCGGCAGTTGAACTCGACCACGGCGGGGCCGTCCTTGCCGATCGCGAGTCCGGCGTACAGCAGCCCCGAGAAGCCGCTGCCGCGCTTGACCAGCTCCGCGGCCACCGGGACGACGACCTCGTCGACGATCTGGGTCACCGTCGCCTCGGGCAGCCACGGCAACGGGGTGTAGGCACCCATGCCGCCGGTGTTCGGTCCGGTGTCGCCGTCGCCGACGCGCTTGTGGTCCTGCGCGGGCAGCAGCGGGACCACGGTCTCACCGTCGACCAGGCAGAACAGCGACACCTCCGGTCCGTCGAGGTAGGACTCCAGCAGGACCGGATGCCCGGTCTCGAGCAGCTCGGCGGCGTGGTCGCGGGCGGCGCCGCGGTCGGTCGTGACGACGACGCCCTTGCCCGCGGCCAACCCGTCGTCCTTGACCACCCAGTGCGGGCCGAAGCGGTCAAGGGCCTCGTCCAGGTTGGCGGGGCTGTCGACGATCTCGCTGTGCGCGGTCCGCACGCCCGCCGCCGCCATCACGTCCTTCGCGAACGCCTTGGAACCCTCGATCCGCGCGGCGTCGGCGGACGGCCCGAAGCACGCGATCCCGGCCGCGCGGACGGCGTCGGCGACGCCGACAACCAGCGGCACCTCGGGGCCGATCACGACAAGGTCCGCGGCAACCTTCTGAGCCAGTGCCACCACGGCCTCCCCGGACGCGACGTCCACGGGGTGCTGATCGGCGATCTTGGCGATCCCGGCGTTGCCGGGTGCGGCGAACAGAGCCGTCACACCCGGGTCGCGCCCGAGGGCGAGAAGAAGGGCATGTTCACGGGCTCCGGAGCCGATAACGAGTACGCGCACGGACCTCAGACTACGGCCCGGCCTGTACCCGCGGCGCGGTCAGGTCGTACATAGTTGCGCCATCGACCGTGGTGGCGGCGAAGTTCTGTGCGACCCATTCGGATATCTGCGCACCGCCGCCGGAGCCGCCGGGGCCCATGCCGGCACCACCGATGAAGTAGTGGATCTTCCCCTCGGCCACGTACTGCTGGAACTGCGCCAGGCTCGGCGAGGGGTCGCTGCCGTTGAAGCCGCCGATCGGCATCACCGGATCGCCGGTGGCCAGCTGGTACCCGGAGGCGCTGTTGGACCCGACGGCGGCCGCGACCCAGGTGTAGCGGTCGGCGTCGGCCTCGAGCATCGCGATCGTCTCGGCGCTCGGCTCGCTGCCGCGCAGCAGCCCGCCTGGCGAGCCCGGTCCCCCTGCTCCTGCGCGGCCGGGCGGGCCTGCCATCCCGTCTGGCACGGCGACCCCACCGGGCAGCACGATGCCGGTCTGCGGCAACCCGCCGCGTCCGCCGGCGAACCCGCCGGGCCCGCGCCCCTCCTCCCGGATCGGGAATCCGCCAGGGCCACCCATTCCGCCCGTGTTCGGGCCTGCGGAGACGATCGATCCCACGTGAGGGGAGCCGACCGTGTCGAACGCGTACGCGGCAGGCCCGGCGAGCACCGCGAGCAGGGCGGCACCCGCCGACACCGCGGCCACCCTCCCGGTCGGTCGGGGCGCGAGCAGGGCGGCCGCAGACGCGACCCCGGCGACGAGCACCACCCAGCGCAGCCACGGCACGAACCCCTGGCTGCGCCCGAGCAGCTCCCACGACCAGACCGCGGTCACCGCGACCGTCAGCGCGAGGACGATCCGGACCCACAGCACGTCGCGTCGACGCCAGCCGAGCACCGCGCCCCCCGCGACCAGAGCCGCGATCTGCGGCGCCAGCGCGACCGTGTAGTAGGCGTGGAAGATGCCCGCCATGAAGCTGAACACCAGCCCGGTGACGAGCAGCCAGGTCCCGAAGAGGACCAGCGCGGCCCGCTGGGTGTCGAGCCGGGACGCCCTGCCGCGCAGCACGATCCCGAGCACTCCGAGGATCAGCGCCGCCGGGATCAGCCAGGCGATCTGACCGCCCTGGGCCGCGTCGAACATCCGGGTGATTCCCGTGCTCCCCCACATCCCGCCGCCCCCGCCGGGAGGGCCGCCCACCATCGCACCGGCCTCACCCCTGGCACCAGGGACGACACTGCCCCGCTCGTTGCCGCTGAGCCGGCCGAGCCCGTTGTACCCGAGGGTGAGTTCGAGGATCGAGTTGTCCTGCGAGCCGCCGATCCACGGCCGGGAGTCGGCGGGCCACAGCTCCACGGTCACCAGCCACCAGCCGGCGGCGGCGACCATCGCGGCCAGCGCCGCGACCAGTTGCAGCAGCCGCCTGCCTAGCTTCGGTGGGCCGAACAACAGGTAGGTCAGCGCCAGTGGCGGCACGACGAGCATCACCTGCAGCTGCTTGGTCAGGAAGCCGAGCCCGACGAAGGCGCCCGCCAGCACCAGCCACCGGGTCCGACCGTCCGACACGCCGCGCAGGAGCGACCACACGGAGGCCACCATGAGCAGCACCAGCAACGCGTCAGGGTTGTTGAACCGGAACATCAGCACCGCAACCGGCGTGAGCGCCAGCACGAGCCCGGCGAGCAACCCGGCCGCGGCGCCGAAGTACCGCCGCACCGTCGCCCACAGCAGAGCGACGGTGGCGACCCCCATCAGTGCCTGCGGCACCAGGATGCTCCACGAGCTGAGGCCGAACGCGCGCACCGACAGCGCCATCACCCACAACGAGGCAGGCGGCTTGTCGACGGTGATCGAGTTCGCGGCGTCCGACGAGCCGAAGAAGAAGGCCTTCCAGGACACCGAACCCGCCTGCACTGCCGCGGAGTAGAACGAGTTGGCCCAGCCGGAGGCGCCGAGTCCCCAGAGGTAGGCGACGGCGGTCCCGATCAGCAGCGCCGCCAGCAGCCACGGCTCCGGCAGGCGGCGCGGCGGCGCGGGATCGGGCGGCGCCATCACGTTGGTCGGCGCGTCGGTGGTGGTGGTCACGGCGTGACTCCTTCGTGGTGATTGCGGAACACCCAGCGCAGCGCGACGAACCGGGTGACGGTGGCGACGAGGTTCGCGGCGACGAGTACCGCGAGTTCGAGGTGTTTGGAGGCGTCGGGCAGCCAGCGGTGCAGGGCGAACAGGGATCCGCTGGTGAGCAGCAACCCGAGCGCGAACACCGCCAGGCCCTGGGCCTGGTGTTTGGCTGCGTCCGACCGGCCGCGCACCCCGAAGGTGAACGCCCGGTTGGCGGCGGTGTTGAGCACCGCGGTGACGAGCAGCGCGACGAGATTCGCCGCCTGGGCGCCGATCACGGGATGCAGAGCCAGGTAGAGCAGCGCGTAGGCGATGGTCGAGGCGACCCCGACGACCGCGAACCGGGCCAATTGCCCGACCATCCCGCGCGGCACCCCCGGTACCAACGGCTCGCGACCGAGCCCCTCCCTCAGCGCGGCGACCGGCAGGGCGCCGGTGGCCAGCGCCCTGCCCACCCGCACCACCCCCCTGAGGTCGGCGAGCGCGGTGGCGACGAGGTCGACGGAACTGTCGGGGTCGTCGACCCAGTCCACCGGCACCTCGTGGATCCGCAGACCCACCCGCTCGGCCAGCACCAGCAGTTCGGTGTCGAAGAACCAGCCGGTGTCCTGCACCAGCGGCAGCAGCCTGCGCGCCACGTCCGTCCTGATCGCCTTGAAACCGCATTGGGCGTCGGTGAACTTCGCCCGCAGGGCGCCGCGCAGGATGAGGTTGTAGCAGCGGGAGATCACCTCACGTTTGGGTCCGCGCACCACCCGTGACGAGCGGGAGAGCCTCGATCCGATCGCGAGGTCCGAGTGCCCGGACAGCAGCGGTGCGACCAGCGGCAGCAGCGCGTTGAGGTCGGTGGACAGGTCCACGTCCATGTACGCGACCACCTGCGCGTCCGATCCGCCCCACACCGCGCTCAGTGCCCGGCCGCGGCCCTTCTCGTCGAGGTGCACCACGCGGACCCCGTCGAACTCGGCGGCGAGCCGGGCCGCGACGGCGAGGGTCGAATCGGTGCTCGCGTTGTCCGCGACGGTGATTCGGCTCGGATACGGAACCGACGCGTCGAGGTGCGCGCGCAGCCGCCGCACGCAGCGCGCGAGGTCGCGTTCCTCGTTGTACACCGGGATCACCACGTCGAGCGCCACGGTCTGGGTGTCCGGTGGCGGTTCCTGTGCCGTCTCGCCCCGGACCAGTGAGTTCGTCATGCGGCCCACGATCGCGGCCGAACCTGTGGTGTCCCTGGACCGCGGCTGGCAACTTCCTGCGGACGCGGGAACCTCCATCCACGCCCAATGGTGTGACCTACATCATAATGCCGCGGCGATGAGTACCGCCGCCGACCGCCGTCTCTATTGCTGAACCCACCGCACGGTCACAACAGAGTTCGACGAAAGGACTCGGATCATGGAATCCATCACCACGCCCGCCGGAATCACGCTCGCCTTCGACCGCTACGTCGGTGGCGATGCCGGAACAGTCATTCTCGTCGGTGGCGCATTCAGCTACCGCACCTTCCCGAAAATGGTGGAGCTGGCCCAGAAGCTGGCCGATGAGTACCGGCTCACCGTCATCAATTACGACCGTCGAGGCCGGGGCGACAGCAGCGATTCGCCTGGCGTGTACGACGTCGAGAACGAGATCGACGACATCGCCGCACTGATCGAGGCGACCGGTGGGTCCGCCGCACTGTTCGGCTGGTCCTCGGGCGCGGGACTCGCGCTGCTGGCGGCCGCCTCGGGCCGGGTGGCAGGCATCACCAAGGTGATCGCCTTCGAGCCGCCGTTCATCGTGAACCACGAGAACTTCGTTCCCGCCGCGAATCTCGACGTGACGCTGCACAAGCTGATTGCCGAGGACCGCCGCGCCGAGGTCGTGAAGTTCTACATGACCCACGCGATGGGCATGCCCCGCCCCTTCGTCGCCGTCATGCGGTTCACGCCGTTCTGGAAGAGCCTGAAGGCGACGGCCCCTGCGACCGCCCATGACTGGGCCGTCATGAGCGGCTACATGCGCGGCGAACCGCTGCGCGCGGCGGACTGGTCCGACATCACCGTCCCGACCCTGGTCATCTCCGGCGGAAAGAGCGGGGACCTGCTGCGCACCGCCGCTCGCGCGATCACCGCGGTCCTGCCCAACGCCCGGCACGTGGAACTGGCCAAGCTGAGCCACAACCCGAACATTGCGCTCCTCACCCCGCCTGCCGGTGAATTCCTCACCGGCACAGCAAAATACGCCGTCTGATCCGCCCGCACCCGCACCCGACACCACCGCCAGGAGTACTCCCATGCGCAGAATCACCGCAGGCCTGTTCATTTCGCTCGACGGCGTCGTCGGCGAACCCCAGGACTGGCATTTCCCCTACTTCAACGACGAAATGGGCGCGGCGGTCGGCGCCCAGCTCGCATCGGCCGACACCCTGCTGCTCGGCCGCGAGACCTACGACAGTTTCGCCGGCGCCTGGCCGGGGCGGGAAGCCGCGGGCGGCGAGGACGCCGGCATGGCCACTGCCCTCGGCGATGCCCGCAAGATCGTCGTCTCCCGTCAGGATCTCGAATTCACCTGGCGCAATTCCGAACAGCTGAGGGGTGACCTGGTCGAAGCCGTCGCCGAGCTCAAGCAGCAGCCGGGTGCCACGGATATCGCCATGAGCGGTTCCCCGTCGATCGTCCAGCAGTTGTTGGCGGCAGGGCTGGTCGACGAACTGCATCTGCTCGTGCACCCGGTCGCACTGCGCAGCGGCAAGCGGCTGTTCGAGGAGGGCGTGCCGATCCCACTGCGACTCATCTCCGCCAAGACGTTCACCACCGGGGTGCTGCACCTGATCTACACCTCCGCCGAGGCCGCGGGCTCCGCAGGCTACGACGACGCCAAAGTGCATCTCGCCGCCGAAACGGCTCACCCGGCATAATCGCGGCATGGCATCCGTCTTCAGCATGATCATCGCCGGCGACCTCCCCGGCCGGTTCGTCTGGGAGGACGACGAGGTCGTCGCGTTCCTCACCATCAACCCGATCACCCAGGGCCACACGCTGGTGGTCCCGCGCGCCGAGATCGACCAGTGGCAGGACCTCGACGGCGAGGTGCTCGCCAAGTGCACGAAGGTCGCGCAGATCATCGGGCAGGCGGTGCGCAAGGGCTTCGACGCCCCGCGCGCCGGACTGCTGATCGCCGGGCTGGAGGTGCCGCATCTGCACCTGCACGTGTTCCCGGCGTTCAGCCTCGGCGACTTCAACATCTCGGGCGCCGACCCGAACCCCTCGCCGGAGTCCCTCGACGAGGCACAGGCCACCATCAAGGCGACGCTGCGCGAGCTCGGCCACGGGGCGAACGTCCCGGACTGACACCGTCGCGGGTTTCGCCGAGTGTGCACTTGCCGGGGCAAACGTCGAGTGAGTGCGCATACAGGTGCACACTCGGCGCACCCCGCAGCCGTCGGCAGGTGGGGCTAGTCGGGCCTCTCGATCCGGGGCAGCAGCACCCGGAACACCGCGCCGCCGCCCTCCGGCGACTCCACCGCGACCGTGCCGCCGTGCGCGGCGACCAGTGCCGACACGATGGACAGGCCCAGCCCGCTGCCGCCGGACTCCCGGGTACGCGAGCTGTCGGCGCGGTAGAACCGCTCGAAGACCCGCTCCCGTGCCTCCTCGTCGAGGCCGGGCCCGGTGTCGGCGACCTCCAGCACGGCATCCGGCCCATCGGTCCCGACCCGGACGGTGACCGAGGCGTCGGCCGGGGTGTGGCTGAGCGCGTTGCCCACCAGGTTTCCGAGCACCTGGCGAAGCCGTGCCTCGTCACCGAGCACCTCGGCCTGCCCGGGGCCGCCGAGCACCTCGAGCCCGATCTCGCGTTGCGGGGCAACTGCTCTGGCATCGTGGACCGCGTCCGACGCGACGGTGAGGAGGTCCACCGGCGCGCGTTCGAGCGGGCGCTGCGCGTCGAGCCGGGCCAGCATCAACAAATCCTCGACCAGCAGACCCATCCGCGCGGCCTCGCCCTCGATCCTCGACATCAGCAGCCCGGTGTCGGTCATCGCGCCCTGGCGGTACAGCTCGGCGAACCCGCGGATGGTGGTCAGCGGGGTGCGCAGCTCGTGGCTGGCGTCGGCGACGAAGCGTCGCATCTTCTGCTCGGACCGGCGGGCCGATTCCTCGGAGGCCTCGGTGGCCGCGAACGCGGTCTGGATCTGGGCGAGCATCCCGTTGAGCGCCGCCGACAACCTGCCGACCTCGGTCCTGCCGCCGTATTCGGGAACCCGGCTGTGCAGGTCCCCCGCCGCGATGGCCGCGGCCGTGTGCTCCACCTCGACCAGCGGACGCAGGCTGCGCCGCACCACGACGTAGGCCGCGGCTCCGAGGGCGATCAGCACCGCGGCGCCGATGCCGAGCTGCAGGATGACGAGCCGGTCGACGATCGCGTCGACGTCGGAGAGGCTGACGGCAACGGTGACGGTGCCGCCGGGGCCGGTAGTGGTCAGCGCGCGCCAGTGCTCGTCGGGGTCGCCGATCGAGCCGACGGTGATCGGGCCCGGCCCCGGGTCCGCGGGCAGATCCGGTGCGCCGGGACCGTCGTTGATCACCACCCGGGGCTCCCCTCCCGGTAGCTGTGCCCGGACATAGAACTGCGTCGGCGGGCGGGACGGACCCGGCTCGGCCGGGGGCGGGGGCAGCGGACGGTCCGCCCGCGGCCTGGCCCAGCCGTGCGCCGCGTCGTGCAGCATCGCATCGGTGCGGTCCATCAGCGTGTTCTCCAGCGCGTTGGTCACCGCGACGCCCGACGCCAGCAATCCGAGCGCGGACAGCACGAGCACCGCCGCCACCAGGGTGAACCGCAGCGGCATCCGGCGGATCCTGGGCATCGGCACGGCTACCTGGGCTCGCGCATGACGTAGCCGACCCCGCGCAGGGTGTGGATCAGCCGGGTCTCGCCCGTGTCCACCTTGCGCCGCAGGTACGACACGTACGACTCGACCACCCCGACCTCGCCGCCGAAGTCGTAGTGCCACACGTGGTCGAGGATCCGCGGCTTGCTCAGCACCACACCCGCGTTGACCATGAAGTACCGCAGGAGGGTGAACTCGGTCGGCGACAGCGACACCGGCTCGCCCGCCTTCCACACCTCGTGGGTGTCGTCGTCGAGCTCGAGATCCGCGAACCGGATTCGTGCGGACTCCGCGGACGGCCCGCCGCCGGCCGCCCGCCGCAGGATCACCCGCAGCCGGGCCACCACCTCCTCCAGGCTGAACGGCTTGGTGACGTAGTCGTCGGCGCCGAGGGTGAGCCCGGCGACCTTGTCCTCCACCGCGTCCCGCGCGGTGAGGAACAACACCGGCGCGTCGACGCCGTCGGCCCGCAGCCTGCGCAACAGCCCGAAGCCGTCCATGCCCGGCATCATCACGTCCAGGATCACCGCGTCCGGCCGGAAGCCGCGTGCCCGGTCGAGGGCCTCCGGCCCGGTGGCGGCGGTCTCGACCTCGAAGCCCTGGAACCGCAGACTCACCGACAGCAGCTCGACGATCGTCGGCTCGTCGTCGACGACCAACACCCTTGCCTCGGTTCTGGTGGCGCTCACTCCCCCATCATGTTCGCGATCGCTGCCAGGTGCCTGTCCATCGGCTGTGAACTTCCTGTGAGTCGGCTCGGATCCCGTGCGCTAGAGTTCTCCTGCGCTCCCCCGGGAGTTCCCCGGTTCCTGTCGACGTCGGAACCGGATGCAGCACTCACGGTGTGGCTCGCCTGATCATCAGGAGCCGCGCCGACCTCGACGGTCACAGCACCGGACGCGCGTCGTCCGGCGTCCCCTTCGTGCCGTCCTCCGACTCGATCCGGAAATCGGGTGCTCACGCATTCTCGAGGGGTCCGGATCGCGAGGCGCCCGCCGGGCGGTCCCACCTGGGATTCGCCCGGCGGACGACCCACCGATGAGCACCTGCCGACACCGCGGATCCGCGCACCCGGCTATGCGGCAGACTCTGGGTGTGACCGCCGACAAGTGCCCGCACACCCTCGCCGGGCCGCCCCCCGCGACCGATCCGAGGCCGGCCGCGCCGGTGGGACAGGCGGCCGTCATCCCGAGGCCCCGCCACCGGCTACCGGTGCTGGGCGATCTGCTGAGCGTCGATCCGGCCAAGCCGGTGCAGAAGGAAATGCGGATGGCCGCCGAACTGGGCCCGATCTTCGAGCGCAAGATCGTCGGCCAACGCCTCGTCGTCGTCTCGGGGGTCGACCTGGTGTCGGAGGTCAACGACGAATCGACCTGGGCGAAGTCCCTCGGCCAGCCGATCCGCAAACTCCGCAGCATCGCGGAGGACGGGCTGTTCACGGCGTTCAACAACGAGCCGAACTGGGCCAAGGCACACAACATCCTGTCCCCCGGCTTCAGCCAGGCCGCGCTGCGTGGCTATCACGGTTCGATGCTCCGCGCCCTCGACGGCCTCCGCTCGGCCTGGGACGGTGCCGCGGCCACGGGCGACCCCGTCGACGTCTCCCGGGACATGAACCGGCTCACCCTCGATGTGATCGGACTGGCCGGGTTCGGCTACGACTTCGGCTCGTTCACGAAATCGGCAGGAGCGGAGCCCGCGGAGCGACCAGAAGACACAGGAGCGGAGCCCGCGGCGCGACCAGAAGACACAGGAGCGGAGCCCGCGGCGCGACCAGAAGACACAGGAGCGGAGCCCGCGGCGCGACCAGTGTCACAGGACCCGTTCGTGACGGCCATGTCGCGGGCGCTCGCTCACATCAACCGCACCTCGAACGACCTGCCGTTCATCCGAAAGCTGTTCGGCCGGAAGGCCGCCGCGCAGCACAAGACCGACATCGCACTGATGCGCTCGGTCGTCGACGACGTGATCGCCGAGCGGAGCCGACGCCCCGGTGGTCATGACGACCTCCTCGACCTGATGCTGGGCACCGTCGACCCGGCCAGCGGGGAATCCCTCGACCCGGTGAACATTCGCAACCAGGTACTCACGTTTCTGGTCGCGGGCAATGAGACCACCGCGGGGACACTCGGATTCGCCCTTTACTACCTGGCGAAACACCCGGATATCGCGGCCGCCGCCCGCGCGGAGATCGACGCCGTGGCGCCGGGCGACGCCCCGCTGTCCTTCGATCAGATCGGGAAGCTGCGGTACCTGCGCAGGGTGGTGGACGAGACCCTTCGTCTGTGGCCCGCCGCGCCGGGCTACTTCCGTAAGGTCCGGACGGACACGATGCTCGGCAGCCGCTACCCGATGCCGCTGGGATCATGGGTGTTCGTGCTGCTGCCGCAGCTGCATCGAGACCCTGTCTGGGGCAACGACACCGAGAGCTTCGACCCGGACCGTTTCCTGCCGGACCAGGTCCGCAAGCGACCCCGCGACGCGTACCGGCCGTTCGGAACCGGCCCCCGGTCCTGCATCGGGCGACAGTTCGCCCTCCACGAAGCCGTGCTGACGCTGGCGGAACTGCTGCGCCGGTACGAGTTCACCGGCGATCCGACGTACACACTCGACATCCAGGAAGCGGTCACCCTCAAGCCACGCGGCTTCACACTCCGAGTCCGACCGCGATGACCGGGAGCGTCGACACACCGTGAACGAATGGCACCTGATCGAAACGTTGGCCGAGGACTCGCCGACCGTGGTCAGCACCGGCGGAACGGTGCGCGCGTGGACCTCGACCGGCCGGCTGTCGCCCCGCCCCGACGTCCGGGTCGAACCGCTGGTCGAGGCCGTGCGGTCCGGCCGCCGCCGCGAGGTCCTGGAGGCGCAGAGCCTGAGGGGCGAACGCAAGCGGTACCGCCTCGAGGCCTTCCCCGTCCTCGGTCCATCCGGCGACACCCACGGGGTCCAGCTGTGGATCGGGGACGCCGACGTCGAGCCGTCGACGCCACGGATCGCCTCCGGGATCTCCTGGTTGCTCGAGCGCCTCATGATCGCGCAGACGCTCGAGGCATCGATGATGTCCGGGGTCCGCCCAGAGAACCACGTCACCGAACGGACGCCCGCCGAGTATTACGCCAAGGCGGTCAAGTTCGACGAATCGGAATCGCTGTTCGCACTGGCCTTCAATCCGCAGCCGGGCGCCCGATGGGACGCCGACATGAGCGTGCTGCACGTAGACGGCCGGATCATGCGGTGGCACTGCTGGGCGCGGGCCAGAACCGAGCCGGGGCAGGCGGGCCTGCGCCTGCTCTGGCACGACGTCACCGACACGGTCGAGCCGCGCAGGCCTACGCTCGCTGAGCTCGGCATGCAGGAGGTGATGCGGGGGTCCGGGATCTACCCCGCGCTGTTCGAGACCGAACTGGGGGTGCTGACCATGTGGCTGGCGGAGCCCGCCCCGTGGGTGCACTGGCGCGGCATCGAGGGCGGCGACAGGATCATCCACCCGGACGATCAGGGCGTGCTGGAACTGGCCCGCGGCCGGTTCGAGACCGGGTCCGTCGAGCCCGTCGAGGCGGTGGTCCGGCTTCGGGCAGGCGAGGACGAGTGGGCGCAGTCGCACCTGCGCATCTCGCCGTATCCGGGCGGCCTCGGCAATCGCCTTGCGATCGTTCAGATCTCGCGGGCGCCGCAGCACTAGCGCCCGCATCTCCCGCCGATGGTGACCGAACACACCCGAAGCCGGGGCACTTCTTTTGCTACGGTAAAGACGTCAACATGACATCCGGACGAGCAGCACCGTACCCGGCCAGCGACAAGACGGTGCCTTGGGAGAATCACACCATGGCATGGATTGTGCTCGTCATTTCCGGAATCTTCGAGGCCATTTGGGCCACCGCTCTCGGCAAGTCCGAGGGCTTCTCAAAGCTCAACCCCTCGATCATCTTCGGCGTCGCCCTGGTGATCAGTATGGGCGGCCTCGCCTACGCGATGCGCTCCCTCCCCATCGGTACCTCGTATGCGGTGTGGGTCGGGATCGGCGCCTCCCTCACGGTCGCCTACGCGATGATCACCGGCTCCGAATCGTCGTCGATCGTGAAGATCCTGCTGATCCTCGGCATCGTCGGCTGCGTGATCGGACTCAAGGTCCTGCACTGACAACCCGCCGCGCCCGGACCGGGCGTGTTGCCCGTCACCTCAGGGTTACAGTTACCTCATGAACCTGGTGGCGATGGTCACACTCCCGGTGCGGGCCAGCCTCGCGATCACCGACTCGGCGCTGGGAGTGGCCGAAACCGCGCTCGGTGCCGCCCGCGTCATGCTCGCCGCCTCGACCTCCCCCGGAGCGGCGGCGAGCCTCGGCGGGTTCGCCGCGGCCAATCCCTCCGGACCGCTGAAACTGCTGCAGCAGGTCGCCGAACTCGCTTCGGACCAACGCCCGCTCGGCCAGGCGATGCGCCCCGGCGGACCGCTGGACCGACTCCTCGAACCGGGCGGCGTGGTCGACCGGCTCACCGCACCAGGCGGCACCCTGGAACGGATCATCGAACCGGGCGGGCCGCTCGAGCGGGTGCTCGCCACCGGCGGCCCGGTCGACCGACTGCTTGACGTGGACGGACCGGTGGAGCGACTGCTCGCCCCCGGCGGGCTGCTCGACCGGCTCACCGCCGAGGAAGGACCGCTCGAACGTCTCACCGCCACCGCCGGTCCGCTCGAAACCCTCACCCGCGAGGGCGGACTCATCGAGCGCGCGATCGAGGAAGGCGGCATCCTCGAGACGCTGCTGGCCAAGGACGGCGCGCTCGAACGGATCATCGCGGACGGCGGTCCGCTCGACCAGATCGTCAGCCTCTCCGAGACGCTGGCGTCCCTGGCGCCCAACCTCGAGAAGATGGGCGACAGCATCGAACTGCTCCGCGAAACGGTCGGGGTCCTCAGCGCGGCCGTGGGCCCGCTCGGTGATCTCGCAGGCCGACTGCCCGGCCGCTGGCTCAAGGGCGGCAGGGGCAACGGCACCGAGTACAGCTAGCCACTGCGCGGAAACCGGTTGCGGTGGCACCGCGCCGAATCCGCCCCTACCGTGTGACGGTGCCCGAACTCGCCCGCACGCTCGGGGTCCGCGACAGCGTGCTGATCGGCCTCGGCTCGATGATCGGGGCCGGGATCTTCGCCGCCCTCGCCCCCGCCGCACAGGCCGCCGGGGCGGCGCTGCCCCTCGCGCTGGCCGTCGCCGGGATCGTCGCCTACTGCAACGCCACCTCGTCCGCCCGGCTCGCCGCCCGGTACCCGAGTTCGGGCGGGACCTATGTGTACGGCCGCGAGCGGCTCGGCGAGTTCTGGGGATACCTGGCCGGCTGGGGCTTCGTGATCGGCAAGACCGCGTCCTGCGCCGCGATCGCCCTGACCGTCGGGGCCTACGCGTGGCCCGCGCACGCGCATGCCGTCGCGGTGGCCTCCGTGCTCGCGCTGACCGCGGTCGACTATGTGGGAGTGCAGAAGTCGGCACTCCTGACCCGGGTCCTGGTCGCGGCGGTGCTCGCCGTGCTGACGGTGGTGGTCGTCGTTGGCCTGGGCTCCGCGGCGCCGAACCGATGGGCGGACGGCAACTCGGGCGGCGCCGTGGGTGTGTTGCAGGCCGCCGGGCTGCTGTTCTTCGCGTTCGCCGGCTACGCCCGGATCGCCACCCTCGGCGAGGAGGTCCGCGACCCGCGCCGCACCATCGGCCTGGCAATCCCCATCGCGCTGGGCATCACGCTGGTGGTGTACGCCCTGGTCGCGGCGGCTGCCCTGAAAACCCTCGGTCCGCAGGGGCTGGCGGCGGCGACCGATCCACTGGCGCAGGTGGTGCGGGCCGCGGGCGCGCCCGGCCTGGAGCCGGTGGTCCGGGCCGGTGCGGTGCTCGCCGCACTCGGCTCCCTGCTCGCGCTGATCCTCGGGGTCTCGCGCACCACCCTGGCGATGGCGCGCGACGGCCACCTGCCGCGCGCGCTGGCCGCCGTGCACCCGCGCTTCGGCGTGCCACACCGCGCGGAGTTGCTGGTGGGCGCGGTCGTCGCGGCGCTCGCCGCGGTCGCGGACCTGCGGCACGCGATCGGGTTCTCCTCGTTCGCCGTGCTGGCCTACTACCTGATCGCGAACTGCGCGGCGCTGACGCTGACCCGCGAGGAGGGCAGGGCGTGGCCGGGGATCCCGATCCTCGGTGCGCTCGGCTGCGTGGCGCTGGGGTTCGCGCTGCCCCTCGCCTCCGTGCTCAGCGGGCTGGCGGTGCTCGGTGTGGGCGCGCTGGTGTACGTGGCCAGGCGGCACACGATCTCCTCGTGACCTGCGAAGGGTCGCCAGGGTATCCGCCCACAGCGAAACGCCCCACCGGCGGGAACAGGCCCCCGGCCGACGAGGTTGAGCATCACACGCTCAACTCCAGAAGGGCAGGGTCATGACAACAACCGAACGTCTTCCCGTGCTGTTCGTGGCGGAGCCGGTGGTGCTGCCAGGAATGGTCGTACCCATCGAGCTCGACGAACCGGCACAGGCCGCCATCGATGCGGCCCGCAGCAGCAGCGACGGCCGCGTGCTGCTCGCCCCACGCCTCGAGGACCGATACGCGGCGTTCGGCGTGGTCGCCTCCATCGAGCAGATCGGCAGGCTCAGCGGCGGGGCACCGGCCGCCGTTCTCAAGGCCGGCAGGCGCGCCCGTATCGGCACCGGCGTCACCGGACCGGGCGCCGCGCTGTGGGTCGAGGCCGAGCTCGTCGAGGACCACGCCCCCGACGGCCGGACCACCGAACTCGCCCACGAGTACAAGAACCTGGTGGTCGCGGTCCTGCAGCGTCGCGAGGCCTGGCAGGTCATCGACTCGGTCAACCGGCTCACCGACCCCTCGGCGATCGCCGACACCGCCGGGTACGCCCCGTACCTGACCGACCTGCAGAAGCGGCAGCTTCTCGAAACCCCCTCGGCGACAGAACGTCTGACCGCACTGATCGACTGGACGAAGGAACATCTCGCCGAGGTCGAGGTGGCCGACAAGATCGGCGACGACGTCCGCGAGGGCATGGAGAAGAGCCAGCGGGAGTTCCTGCTGCGGCAGCAGCTCGGGGCGATCCGCAAGGAGCTCGGCGAGGGCGAGGCGGACGGGGCCGACGACTACCGCTCCCGGGTCGAGGGTGCCGACCTGCCGGATTCGGTGCGCGAGGCCGCATTGCGCGAGGTCGGCCGGCTGGAACGGGCGGGCGACCAGAGCCCCGAGTCCGGCTGGATCCGTACCTGGCTCGACACGGTGCTCGAACTCCCGTGGACGGTCCGCACCACGGACAGCACCGACGTCGTGGCCGCCCGCGCGGTGCTCGACGCGGACCACCACGGCCTGGAGGAGGTCAAGGACCGGATCGTGGAGTACCTGGCGGTCCGCGCACGCCGCGCGGAGCGGGGCCTCGAGGTCGTCGGCGGTCGCGGCTCCGGCGCGGTCATGGTGCTCGCGGGCCCGCCCGGCGTCGGCAAGACCTCTCTGGGTGAGAGCGTCGCACGGGCGTTGGGGCGCAAGTTCGTTCGCGTCGCACTCGGTGGCGTCCGAGACGAGGCGGAGATCCGCGGGCACCGGCGCACCTACGTCGGCGCGCTGCCGGGACGGATCGTCCGTGCGATCAACGAGGCCGGCTCGATGAACCCGGTTGTACTGCTCGACGAGATCGACAAGGTCGGCTCGGACTACCGCGGCGACCCCGCGGCGGCCCTGCTCGAGGTGCTGGACCCGGCGCAGAACCACACGTTCCGCGACCACTACCTCGATCTCGACCTCGACCTGTCCGACGTGGTGTTCATCGGGACGGCCAACGTGGTGGAGTCGATCCCGGCCGCTCTGCTGGACCGCATGGAGCTCGTCACCGTCGACGGCTACACCGCCGACGACAAGGTGGCGATCGCGCGCGACTTCCTGGTACCGCGCCAGCTCGAACGCGCGGCGCTCACCGCGGACGAGGTCGAGGTCACCGAGGACGCGCTGCGTGAGATCGCGGCCGACTACACGAGGGAGGCCGGGGTCCGTCAACTCGAACGGCTGCTGGCGAAGGCACTCCGCAAGGCCGCGACCCGGCTCGCGGGCGTCGCCGCACCGGAGCGGGTGGTGATCGGGGTGGACGAGCTCAAGGACCTCCTCGGCCGGCCACGCTTCACCCCCGAGGCACACGAGCGGACCTCGGTTCCCGGGGTCGCGACCGGGCTCGCCGTCACCGGGCTCGGCGGCGACGTGCTGTTCATCGAGGCGAACGCCACCGACGGCAAGGCGGGGCTGACCCTGACCGGGCAGCTCGGCGACGTGATGAAGGAGTCGGCGCAGATCGCGCTGTCCTACGTCCGCTCGCACGCGACGGAACTGGGCGTCGACCCCGCCGCCCTTGACCGGAGCATCCACATCCACGTCCCCGCGGGGGCGGTGCCCAAGGACGGGCCGTCCGCAGGGGTGACGATGGTGACGGCGCTGGTGTCGCTGGCCCTCGGCCGCCCGGTGCGGTCGGACGTCGGCATGACCGGCGAGGTCACGCTCAACGGGCGGGTGCTCCCGATCGGCGGCGCCAAGCAGAAACTGCTGGCCGCGCAGCGAGCGGGACTGAGCACGGTATTCCTGCCCGCCAGGAACGAGCCGGACCTGGACGACGTCCCAGCCGACGTCCTCGAGTCCGTCGAGGTGCGGTTGGTGTCCGACGTCGCGGACCTGCTGAGGTCGGCCATCGCGGCCGCCGAGGAGCAGTCGGCGCAGGCGGCATAGCCGCACTGTGCGCGGTCCTACCCCGATCGGGGTAGGGCCGCGCACGGGCGCGGTTGCCCAAGATATAGACGAATGTCAATATAGACACATGTCGAATCAAGACCTAACGCTGGCCGACGTCACCGAGCGGTGCTCACCACTGGTCCGCGAACCGTTGGGCGAGGGCCGCGCACACGAGATCGCCCGTACGTTCAAGGCCCTCGGCGACCCGGTCCGACTGCGCCTGCTGAGCCTGATCGCGAGCCACGACGGCGGCGAGGCCTGCGTCTGCGACATCTCCCCCGCGTTCGACCTGTCCCAGCCGACCATCTCCCATCACCTCAAGGTGCTGCGCGAGGCGGGCCTGCTGGATTCCGAACGCCGCGGCACCTGGGTCTACTACCGGGTGATCCCCGTCGCGCTGCACCAACTCTCGTCGGTACTCGCGGATGCCGATCCCACCGCCGCGGTGACCGCGTGAGCACGCCAACGGCCACCGCGGGCCATCCCGCCGTCGTCGGCAAGCTCTCCACCCTCGACCGCTACCTGCCCGTGTGGATCGGGGTCGCGATGGTCGCCGGGCTGCTGCTGGGGCGGTCGATCCCGGGACTCGGCGACGTGCTCAGCACCGTGGAGATCGACGGCATCTCGCTGCCGATCGCCCTCGGCCTGCTGATCATGATGTACCCGGTGCTGGCGAAGGTCCGCTACGACCGGCTCGACACCGTCACCGGCGACCGCAAGCTCCTGATCAGCTCACTGGTGCTGAACTGGGTGCTCGGCCCCGCGCTGATGTTCGCCCTCGCCTGGATCTTCCTTCCCGACCTGCCCGAGTATCGCACCGGCCTGATCATCGTCGGCCTCGCCCGCTGCATCGCGATGGTCATCATCTGGAACGACCTGGCCTGCGGTGACCGCGAGGCCGCCGCCGTCCTGGTCGCGATCAACTCGGTGTTCCAGGTCATCATGTTCGCCGCCCTTGGCTGGTTCTACCTCTCCGTGCTGCCCGGCTGGCTCGGTCTCGAGCAGACCACCATCGACACCTCGCCATGGCAGATCGCGAAGTCGGTGCTGATCTTCCTCGGCATCCCGCTGCTCGCCGGCTACCTCACCCGCCGCTACGGCGAAAAGGCCAAGGGCCGTGAGTGGTACGAGAGCAAGTTCCTCCCCCTCATCGGGCCGTGGGCCCTCTACGGCCTGCTGTTCACCATCGTGGTGCTCTTCGCCCTGCAGGGCGATCAGATCACCTCACAGCCCCTCGACGTCGTCCGCATCGCCATCCCGCTGCTGGTGTACTTCGCGGTGATGTGGGGCGGCGGCTACGCCCTCGGCGCCGCAATGGGATTGGGCTATCAGCGCACCACCACCCTCGCGTTCACCGCCGCGGGCAACAACTTCGAGCTCGCCATCGCCGTCGCCATCGCCACCTACGGCGCCGCCTCCGGGCAGGCGCTGGCCGGGGTGGTCGGACCGCTGATCGAGGTCCCGGTCCTCGTCGGGCTCGTCTACGTCTCCCTCGCGCTGCGCGGGCGCTTCCGCTCCGCAGACCTTCCCGCCTGACGAAAGGCCGATCATGGCAACCACACCCAGTGTCCTGTTCGTCTGCGTCCACAACGCCGGCCGATCCCAGATGGCCGCGGGCTTCCTCACCCACCTCGCGGGCGACACGATCGAGGTCCGGTCCGCAGGCTCCGCGCCAGCCGACGCCGTCAACCCGGCCGCGGTCGCCGCGATGGCCGAACTCGGCATCGACATCTCCGCGCAGTCTCCGAAGATCCTCACCCCCGACGCGGTCGAGTCCTCGACCGTGGTCATCACCATGGGGTGCGGGGACAGCTGCCCGGTGTTCCCCGGCGTGAGCTACCGCGACTGGCAGCTGGCGGATCCGGCGGGCCAGGGCGTCGAGCAGGTGCGCCCGATCCGCGACGAGATCCGGTCGCGCGTCGAAGCTCTGATCGCCGAGCTCGCTCCGCCCGGCTAGCTCTTGTGGGACAACGGATCCGGGATCGGTCGGAACGGGGAGTGCGCTGTCGGGGCCGGCCCGATCGTCTGGTACTGATACGGGCATGAAACGAACCCTGATCGCCGCCGTCGCGGCCGCCGCCGTGCCCTTCCTCCTCGTCGGATGCAGCTCTGACACCGAGGAGAAGACGAGCGACTCCGCCTCCGCCAGCACGGTCGAGGAGCTGGCGATCGGCGAGTCGCCGCAGCTGACCGGCGACATCTACCACGACACCTGCGTCGGGATCCGCGAGTACATCAAGACCCTCAAGGAGGCCGGGATCACCGGCGAGGGCAGCACGCCGGAGTCCATCGGCGCCGAGTTCGCGAACCTCGCGAAGGCCGCGCCGGACTGGGCCACCAAGTCCGAGCAGGACCAGAAGGATTTCCAGCGCGGCGTGGACGCCGGCATCAAGGGCGAGTGCTGACCGCTCCGACCTCAGCGGAGGCTCCCGCTACAACGCTCGGCTGGGACATCCCAGCCGAGCGTTTTGGCAACGTCATCACAGTCAACAACCGGCAACCGCTACCGCTGCCGAAATCAGTTGTGCCCCAGATTCTCCAGCGGCCTCCGCCATCGGAAACAAAAGTGTCGGATCGGCGCGCCATACGGCTGTCAGATCGACACCGGCATCTCAGATCTGATCACCGACCGCGTGGTGTGCGACTCGTTCCGGAGGACGTTGCTTGATCCCGGATGACAGTACGAGGACCGACAGCACGATGGCCGCGAGAAGCAGCGCCGGGACGTCTCCCCACAGATGTCCCATATGGTGGCCGCTGCCAAAGGACTGCACCGCCATCACTGCGGCGTGGACGACGCTCGAGCACACGGCGAACCAGATCAGGCTGAGATTGTCCTCGGGCCGTCGCGCCGCGTTCCAGAGGAAGACGCCCAGCGTCGCGTACAGGCCGACGATCATCATGAAGTAATCGGACTGGTAGGCAGCACCGGAATGCCATGCCCACCCCGACGGCCACACCACTGCCAGCGGATAGAGGAGAACCATCACCGCGCCGAAGACCACGAGCGCGATCTGAAGGAGTCTGTAGGTGACTGAGTAGGCCATTGCGCGCTCCACGGGATCGCTCCAAGGGATGTCGACTCCGAGCAAGTTCCGTTTCGAGAATCTCGAAGGCGAACGTAGAAATCACGGTATCGCTCGCACGTTACGACTGCCACCAGGCCCTTTCCGTGTAGGAGATCAATGCGTCCTTCGCGTGTCCGTTGCCACCACCAACTCTGAGTGCCCCCGGTCCCCGCCGCCCATGGCCGTGCAAGACGAGCACCGCCTCGATGCACATTGACATGTCGTGTCAAACTGTCACGCGCGAGCCGGCCGGGCTCGTGAAAGTGCACGACAGGGGGGTACGTGGAGATCACCGAGGAGTCGGCCGTCGCGCTGGCGGGCTCGATCCGGGCGGGGTCGCTCAGTTCGCGCGAGGTGGTCGAAGCGCACATCGCCGTGCTCGAGCGGGTCAACCCGTCGCTGAACGCGGTGGTGGTCGAACGGTACGACGCCGCCCGACGCGAGGCGGACGAGGTCGATGCGCGACTGGCCGCCGACGGACCGGACGCACTCCCTCCGCTCGCGGGCGTTCCCGTGACCGTCAAGGAGTCGCTCGCCGTCGCGGGCATGCCCAACACCGCGGGAGTCGTTGCGCGCAAACACATCCGCCCCGCGGCACACGCACCGGTGGTGCAGCGGGTCCTCGACGCGGGCGCGATCGTGCTCGGGCTGACGAACACGTCCGAGGGCTGCATGTGGATCGAGAGCAACAATCGGGTCTACGGGCGCACCAGCAACGCCTACGACCGCCGGCGAAGCGCGGGCGGCTCCTCCGGCGGCGAGGGTGCCGTGATCGGCAGCGGCGGGTCCCCGATCGGGATCGCCACCGACGCTCTGGGGTCGATTCGCATTCCTGCGTTCTGCAACGGGGTCTTCGGGCATCGACCCTCGACCGGACTGCTGCCCGTCACCGGATCTTGGCCACCGCCCTACGGGGTCGCGCGGATGTGCGCGAACGGTCCGCTGGCGCGCCGCGCCCAGGACCTGATGCCCCTGCTGGAGATCATGGCGGGACCCGACGGCGTCGACCCCCTTGTGCGGGAGGTGCCGCTGCACGACCCCGCGTCGACCTCGCTCGACGGGGTCCGGGTGACCCTCATCGAGGACGCGTTCCTGCCGGGCACCGGTCGCGAGATGCTGCGCGCGCGGGACCGGGCCGCCGCCGCGCTGGAGACCGCGGGCGCGAAGGTCGAGCACGTCACGATGACGTCGCTGCGCCAGATCGGATTGTTCACCACCATCGTCCTGGCCGAGGAGACGGGCATCAGCTTCGCGGAGATCATGCGCGAGCAGGGCGCCCATCCTCTGTCCGCATCTCAGCTGGTCGCGTTGCGCGGCAAGCACACCGCGCCGATGCGCTCGCTGGTGATCGGCGAGGTGCTCGAGTCCCTACTGCCCAAGCCGCTGGTGCGGAGGCTGGCCGCCGCCGCCCACACGGTGGCGGACGAGGTGACGGCGATCGTCGGTGACGGCCTGCTGCTGCATCCGACGATGCCGACCGTCGCGCCGCGGCACGGCGCGTCCACCGGCCAGCCCTGGCGGACCAACGCGGTCGCCCCGTTCAGCCTCGCCGGGCTGCCCGTCACGCAGGCACCGCTCGGGCTGGGTTCGGCCGGGCTGCCGCTGGGCGTCCAGATCGTCGGCGGGATGGGCAACGACCACCTCACGATCGCCGCCGCGCTCGAGCTGGAACGCGCGTTCGGCGGATGGACGCCCCCGCCCGGAAACTAGACTTCCTGGGCAATCACCCGACCGAGAGATCGCCTGCCGTGCCTGCCGACCAGCTCCCCACTCCGACCGCCCCGAGCCTGAACGCCGACTGCGGCAATTGCTTCGCGCTGTGCTGCGTGGCGCTGCCCTTCGCCAAGTCCGCGGACTTCGCGGTCGACAAGTCCGCCGGCCGGCCGTGCAGGAACCTCCTGGACGACTTCCGGTGCGGTATCCACACAGACCTCAGGCACCGGGGGTTCACGGGCTGCACGGTCTACGACTGCTTCGGCGCAGGCCAGAAGGTGTCACAGCAGACCTTCGAAGGGCGCGACTGGCGGCGGGAGCCGGCCGGGGCCGACGCGATGTTCGAGGTCTTCCCGATCATGCGCCAGCTCCACGAGCTGCTCTGGTACCTGAACGAATCGCTGGCGACCGCGGCCGCCGAACCGGTCAACGCCGAACTCCGTGACGCCTGGGACCGGACGGTGGAGCTGGCCGACGGCGACGCCGCGTCGGTGGCCCGGATCGACGTCGATCGCCACCGCCAGGAGGTGAACGTGCTGCTGCTCCGGGTCAGCGAGCTGGTTCGCGGGGCGGCGCCGGGCCGCAAGCGTGAGCACAGGGGCGCCGACCTCATCGGCGCCAAGCTGCGCGGCGCGAACCTGCGAGGGGCGAACCTGCGGGGGGCGTACCTGATCGGCGCCGACCTGCGAAAGGCCGACCTGCGGTCGTCCGATCTCATCGGCGCCGACTTCCGGGGCGCGGATCTTCGGGGCGCGGACCTGACCGAGAGCATCTTCCTGACCCAGTTCCAGGTCAACGCCGCGAAGGGCGATGGGACAACCCGCTTGCCCGCCGCGCTGGCCGTGCCACCGCACTGGGGCGATTCGCCGGGTCCCGCCGGGTCGGGCGTTCTCACGGCGGCCCCGGCCGCACCAGGTCGTCCTCTCCGCGCGGGTGGCGGCGGAACCAGGCGGCGTAGCGGTCGGCCAGCGGCGCCGCGCTGAGCCCGTGGGCCAGCACCGAGGCCCCGATCGTGATCACCGCCGTCGTCAGGAGCAGGTCCTCGTGGGGCAGCCGCCCCGGTTCCTCGAGGATGAGGATGACGAAGACGATCGTGGCGAGTCCGCGGGGGCCGAACCAGCCGAGGAACGCGACTGTCGGCGCGCGTGGGTGCGTGCCGACCAGCGACAGCGCGACGGGGACCATCCGGACGACGGTCAGGCTCAGTGCCGCGTAGCCGAGCACGGCCAAGGACAGGTGCCCGAGGGCGGGGCCGAGGAGCACGGCACCGAAGACGATGAAGGTGACGGCACTGAACAGGTCACCTGCCTCGTCGAGCAGGCGTGCCCCCTCCTCGACGCCGCCACCGCGGCGACGGATCGCACCGTAGGTCAGTCCGCCGACGAACGCGGCGATGAATCCCGAGCCGCCCAGTGGCACGGCCACGGTGTAGGCGAGCACGGCCGCCGCCACGGGGACGATCTGCGCCCACAACGGGTCGATCGTGCCGCGACGGCGTGCGGCGGCCAGGATCGCGGCGGCGATCGCGCCCGCGCCGACGCCCGCCGCGATGCCGAACCCGATCTGCTCGGTGACCAGACGGACCGCGGCGCCGCCGCCGATCGCACCCGCTTCCGCCTGCGCGATGGCCAGCACGACGAGGAAGAGCGGCACGCAGATGCCGTCGTTGAGCCCGCTCTCGACGTTCAGGCCCTGCCGCACCCGCAGCGGCAGGGTCCGGAGGGTCACCACGGCCTGCCCGAGCGCGGCGTCGGTGGGGGCGAGGATCACCGCGAGCAGCAGCGCCTCGGGCCAGGCGAGGTCGCCGAGCACGAGCACCGCGGCACCGAAACCCGCCGCGATGGTCAGCGGCAGGCCGATGCCGAGCAGCCGGGCAGGCAGGGAGATCTCGGTGCGGAGCGCGGACAGGTCCACCCGGGCGGCGTCGGAGAACAACACCAGAGCGAGCGTCACCTCGGCGAGCAGCTTCACCGTCTCGGCGGTGGCGTGCACGTCGATCAGTCCCACAGCCTCTCCCCCGAACAGGAGGCCGGCGGCGGTGAAGACGATCGGAGCCGTGATCGGGGTGCCCTCGAGACGCCGCGACAGCGCGGCAAAGACGAGCAGGACCCCGGCGATCGCGGGTAGCGCCCATGTCATGCCGCCACCGCCCTACTCGAGTCACCGGGCCGCCAGGTCTCGTCCAGTATGGCCATACAAGGCTATTGCCGTTCTGGATCAGCGAGGCGCATGTCCTACCTGAGTATGAGGCGTCCGTATCGGACATCGTTCCGGAAGCTGACGACAACCAACTTTCACTTGTGGTGCCCTGGCTAGATGGCATCCACTCGCATACTCACCACCACGGCGACAGTTTTGACCGTATGCGCTACGGCAGCGACGCTGAGCTCATGCACCCTTTCCGAATCGTTGAAGGATGTATGGGCGGTCCGGTACGTCTTGGAAACCAACACACCTGGCGCCGGCGACTCTGATATCTCATACCAAACAGCGCCCAAGCGAGGAGTCGACGCAGAAACCAAGCATGAATCTGTGACCACCTACCCGTGGATGGCCGATGTGATCATCACTGACAAGGATTCGGCTCGGATCACCGCGACGCCCCCCGCCGATCAAGTTCTGAAGTGCACAATTCTCCTCGACAAAGAGAAGGTTCTCGATCAGAACACCGGCGCGCCAGGTGAACCCGTGACCTGCACCGCGACGCCCCCAGGACAGTAGAGGTCCTGACCAACGCACTTGAGCGTGTCTCCTGGACGCCCCCATGACCCTCGTCAACAACTCGAGGAGCGTGTGGTCAGGATGCGGGCAAAGCGCGGTGAGGGCCATTTCCGAAACTCGGAAATGGCCCTCACCTGCAGCGGAGTCCATCCACTCACTGAGCCCCCTGTCAGGATTGAACTGACGACCTTTCGCTTACAAGGCGAGTGCTCTACCACTGAGCTAAGGAGGCGGACAAAGCGCGCCCATCATATCTGGCCACCTCCGAGGCCCCGAAACCGACGGCTCGGATGCGCGCCTGACCGGCTGCCGGACCTATCCGCTCAACGTGTAGACGTGATCGGGACTGATCACCTCGGTGATCGCGGTGGCGAGGACGCCACTGGACCCGGTGTCCAGCGTGTCGATGTCCGAGTTGATCAGAATGACCATGGTCAGATCCTTCTCCGGCAGGTACACGACGACGCTCTTGTAGCCGGGCAGGCTCCCGTTGTGCCCGATCCATCCCTGCACATCGAAGACCCCGAGGCCGTACCCGACGCCATCAATCCCCTGAGCCGGCATCATCTGCATTCGCTGCCGCTGGGTATCCGCGTCGAGCAGGTCGCCCTTGAACAGCGCGTGCGCCCAGGTCCGCAGATTATCGAGCGTCGAGATCATCGAACCGGCCGCCCACCCCCACGACGGATTCCAATCGGTCGCGACCCCGAGCGTCTCGTCCTTCGTCTGCGTCGTGTAGCCCTGGGCGTGCGGCTCCGGAAAGGCGTTCGACGTGGGAAAGGTGGTGTCCTTCATCCCCAGCGGCTCAAGGATTTTCGCCTTGATGATGTTCGTCATCGAGTCCCCCGATACCTTCTCGACGACCATCCCCAGCAGGATGAAGTTGGTGTTGGAGTATTCGAGCTGTTCGCCCGGCTCGAAGTGCAATGGGTCACCCTTGATGTATTCCACCAGCTGCCGCGGGCTGAAATCACCCTTCGGGTCGGCAAGGAAATCGGTGCCAAACTGTTCGGCGTAGGTGTAGTCGGCCAACCCGCTTCGCATGCCCGCCAGGTGGCGCAGGGTGATTCTGTCGCCCTCGGTCACACCGTCGACGTACGTCGAGATCGGATCATCGAGAGCGACCTTGCCCTCATCGACCAGCTGTAGCAGCGCCGTCGCCGTGAAAGTCTTTGTCACGCTACCTATCCGGCTGTAGAAGTCCGCCTTCATGGGAGCACCGGTCGCGGTGTTCGCCGTCCCCTTTGCGCTGACATAGCTGCCGTTCGGTCCCCACACGCCCACGATCGCGCCCGGTACCCCGGTCTTCCGGACCGCCTCCGCTATTGCCGCGTCCAGCTTCGCGGACGTCGCCTGATCCATCTGCACGCCGGAGGCCGCGGAGGACTCCGAGCCAATCGACGCGGAGCCCTCACTCGTGCCAACGCATCCGGTGGCCCCGACCGCCACCACGAGCACCCCCACGACGGCGCACAAGGCCCTCCTCGAACGCACTTCACAATTGATCGACATCGACCTTGCCCTCCCGCTCCAGTGCATCCACCCTGGACGCCGACCCAGTAGAGCAGTCGAATTGACTAAAACCGATACAGGACTACGCATTTCAGAAGGATCGCGACCTGCGGCGTACATGAGCATAGGCCTTGGGGCATACCCGGTCGGTCCCGATTGTGTCCGCTCGGACGATGCGAAGACGGGCATAGTGGTTCTAGCGTCGATCGAGTTGGAGTCGCGAGGCGATAGAAGGAGGCACACGCGACCATGACCACCATGCGTTGCCTCCGCCCGGCGGAACATCTCGATGACCGCTCACCGGCCCGCTGGGCCTTCGATGCGATCGTCGCGGTCCTGGCGGTGGCGGTGGGGATGCCCGACCTCTTCCACGACGGCGAGGGCCCGCCCTGGATCGCGATCGCGGTCTTGGTCGCCGTGCTTGCCCCGCTGGCGGTCCGGCGCATCTTTCCGATCCCGGTATTCGCCTGGGTCCTGATCAGCGCGGTCGCCGCCGGACTCTGGAACGACAACGTCGCCGCCGACCTGGGCCTGCTCATCGCGCTCTACACCGTCGCCGCGGCGCAATCGCGACTGGAGGCGCTGGTGGCGGCGGCCTTCCTCGAACTCGCCATGATCGTCGCCACCGTCCGCACCACTGGTGGCAGTTGGTGGCACGCCTCGATCCTCGTCTCGGGCCTGGTCGGTGCCGCGCTCGGGCTCGGGCTGTACGCATCGACCCGGCGCGCGTACCTTGCCGAACTCCGCGATCGCGCGGTGCGTTTGGAACACGAGCGCGACCAGCAGGGTGAGTTGGCCGCAGGCGCTGAACGCGCGCGGATCAGCCGCGAGATGCACGACATCGTCGCGCACCACCTGACCGTCATGGTTGCCCTCAGCGAGGGTGCGGTCGCCGCGAGCACAACCTCGCCCGAACGTGGGATCGAGGTGATGCGCACTGTGTCCGCCACCGGCCGACAGGCGCTGGCCGACACCAGGAGGCTGCTCGGAACTCTGCGCGAGAACGAGATCGGGGACCCCGGCGATGACGCGCTCGCGCCCGTCCCGGACCTGGCCGAACTCGACGTGCTCATCGCCCGGGTGCGCGACGCAGGACTGCCGACCTCACTCGAGGTGCACGGGAGCGCCATCGACCTACCCGCCACCATCCAGCTCACGGTCTATCGGCTGGTGCAAGAGGCGCTCACCAACACACTCAAACACGGCGGCCAGGGCACCCGCGCCTCGGTGTGCCTGCGTTACCTGCCCGGCGAGATCCGGGTGGACGTCGAGGACGACGGTGACGGAGCGGCCGCGGCGACTCCGTCCGGCGGGGGCGGCGGCCTGATCGGCATGCGGGAGCGAGTCCACACATATGGCGGCGTCATGCGGTCCGGCCCGAGGGGACCTCGCGGTTGGCGGGTCTCCGCGCGGCTTCGCCTGGACGAAGGAGAGACCACGTGATTCGTGTGCTGTTGGTCGACGATCAATCCCTGTTGCGGATGGGATTCCGGCTGATTCTGGAGGCCGAATCCGATATCGACGTGGTCGGCGAAGCCGGGGACGGCTCGACCGGGGTCCGGATGGCGGCGGCACTCGAACCGGACGTCGTGATGATGGACGTCCGGATGCCGACCATGGACGGCATCGCGGCCACCGCCGCGATACTCGACGCCCAGCCCACCTGCAAGATCCTGATCCTCACCACCTTCGATGTCGACCAGTACCTCTATGCCGGCCTGAAGGCCGGTGCCAGCGGGTTTCTGCTCAAGGACGCGCCCCCGACGTCTCTGCTCGCCGCGATTCGCACGGTGGCCGACGGGGAGGCCGTGCTCGCTCCGACCGCGACCCGACGCCTGATCGACCAGTTCATGCCGCTGCTGCCCGAACCGGACCGGCAGGCCCGGCGCGACACGGTGCTCAACGCCCTCACCGACCGGGAGCGAACGGTGTTCGCCGGGCTCGCGGCCGGCCGGTCGAATCGCGAGATCGCAGGCGACCTGCACGTATCCGAGGGCACCGTGAAAATCCACGTGGGACGAATTCTGTCGAAGCTGGGCCTGCGAGACCGGGTGCAGGCCGTAGTGCTCGCGTACGAATCGGGCCTGATCACCCCGGGAAACTGAGCACCGCCACGCCAGACACGACATACGGGGTCCCGCCCGGTCGGACCGGCCATAGGAGGCCGCGCTCGCCGGACGGGTTCCCGGTGCCTCAAACGCCGACCCGCGCCGACCCGGTCGGCGTATGTTTGGCACGACACATTCCCTGACGGGAGCGGTCCCATGGATCTCAACACCATCAGCGATGTCGTGCGGCGACCACCCGACCGCCCCGGCGCGGAGTGGCGCGACGGCGATGCCTGGCTGGCCGGGGGCACGTGGCTGTTCTCCGTTCCCCAGCCCGAACTGCGCCGGCTGATGGATCTCACCGCACTCGGCTGGGATGCCCTGGTGCCGAGCGAGTCCGGCCTCGAGATCGGCGCGACGTGCACGGTTCGCGATCTCTATGATCTTGCACCGCAGAGCGATTGGCGCGCAGCACCGCTGTTGAGGACGAGTTGCGAGGCGTTCCTGGCCTCGTTCAAGGTGTGGAACTCGGCGACGGTGGGCGGCAACATCTGCATGTCGCTGCCCGCGGGCCCGATGATCACGCTGACAGTGGCGCTCGAGGCGACCTACACGCTGTGGGCGCCGGACGGATCGCAGCGCACCGTCGCCGCGGCCGACTTCGTCACCGGCGACCACCGCAACGTGCTGGCGCCAGGCGAGCTCCTGCGCCGCATCGACATCCCGGCCGACGCACTGCGCAAACACCACACCCACCGCCGCTTCAGCCTCACCCGACTGGGACGCTCCACCCTGTTCATGATCGCCACCCAGACCCCCGGCACCGCCGACCTCACCCTCACCATCACGGCGGGCACCACGCGTCCGGTCCGCCTGGAGTTCGAGACCGTGCCGGACCCCGAGACGATGCGGCGCAGCATCGACTCCCTCCCCGACGACCTGTGGTTCGACGACCCGAACGGCACCCCCGAACACCGCCACCACCTCGCGCGGCACTTCGCCGAGGAGATCCGCGTCGAGCTGGAGTCGGGAGACCGATGATGGCCTACACCGTCAACGGCAAGACCTTCGACGAGGAGCCGCGGCCCGGCCAGTGCCTGCGGACGCATCTGCGGGAACTCGGCCACCACGGCGTCAAAAAGGGCTGCGACGCAGGCGATTGCGGCGCCTGCACGGTATGGCTCGACGGCGATCCGGTGCACAGCTGCATCACCCCCGCGTTCCGGGCGGAGGGCCGCGAGGTGACCACGATCGAGGGCCTCGGATCCCCCGACGACCTGCACCCGCTCCAGAAGCAGTTCCGCGACGCCCCCGGCTTCCAGTGCGGCTTCTGCACCGCGGGCATGATCATGACGGCAGCGACCTTCACCGACGCCCAGAAACAGGACCTGCCCCGCGCCCTCAAGGGCAACCTCTGCCGCTGCACCGGCTACCGGTCGATCGAGGACGCCGTGCACGGGGTCGTCGGGATCGAGGACGCGCGCCCCGGTCGCGCCGTCGGCACCAGCGTGGGCGCCCCGGCCGCCACCGACGTGGTGACCGGCCGCGCCGAGTTCACCATGGACACCGAGATCGAGGGCATGCTGCACCTGAAGGTGCTGCACTCGCCGCACGCGCACGCCCGCATCGTCTCGATCGACAAGACCGCGGCGCTGGCGGTCCCCGGGGTATGCCGCGTCTACACCTGGGAGGACGTGCCCCGAAAACCCTTCACCACGGCCATCCACACCGATCACCTCGTCGACCCGGACGACACCTACATCCTCGACGACACCGTGCGCTTCGTCGGGCAGCGTGTCGTCGCGGTGCTGGCCGACACCGTCGCGGCCGCGGAGGAGGGCTGCCGCCGGGTGGTCGTCGAGTACGAGCCGCTGCCTGCGGTGTTCGACCCGGAGGAGGCGATGGCCGACGGCGCCCCGCAGCTACACGGCTCGGACGATCCGTTCGTCCGGGACCCGGTGCACAACATCCTGCTCGAGCTGCACGGGCACGTCGGCGACGTCGAGGCCGGGTTCGCCCAGGCCGACGTGATCCACGAGGGCACCTACTTCTCGCCGCGGGTGCAGCACGCCCACCTGGAGACACACGGCTCCATCGCCTGGATGGCGGACGGCCGCCTGCACGTGCGCACCAGCTCGCAATCGCCGTCCATCGCGAAGGTCAAGCTCTCCCACCTGTTCGACCTGCGCCCGGACCAGCTGCGGGTGTTCTGCATGCGCGTGGGCGGCGCGTTCGGTGGCAAGCAGGAGGTGATCTCGGAGGACCTCGCCGCCCTCGCCGCCCTCGACACCGGGCGGCCGGTCTGCTTCGAGTACACCCGCGAGGAGGAGTTCACCACGGCCTCACCCCGACACCCCATGAAGCTCACGGTCCGGCTCGGCGCCCGGTCCGACGGCACCCTCACCGCGATACAGGTCCGCAACGTCTCGAATACCGGCGCCTACGGAAATCACGGAGGTGAAACACTTTTCGCCGGCGGCGCGGCGGTCATGCTCTATCGCTGCCCGAACAAGAAATTCGACGGCTACTCGGTGTACACCAACACCGTGCCGAGCGGGGCGCTGCGCGGCTACGGCATGACCCAGCCCGCCTTCGCAGTCGAATCCGCCATCGGCGAGTTGGCGATCGCGCTCGACATGGATCCGCTCGAGCTGCGCCGCCGCAACATCGTGCGGCCCGGCGACTCTCTCGTCGCGTTCGAGGACGGCCCCGATGACGTGGTGTTCGCCGAGGACGGCGTCGGGCGGTGCATCGACCTCGTCGACCAGGCACTGCGCCGCGGCGGCTCCGAGGCGCCTACCGGCGAGGACTGGCTCGTCGGGACCGGGACCGCGAGCTCGTTGCACGAGACCGCGCCGCCGACCGATCACGTCTCGGAGGCGTGGGTAACCCTCGACGACGACGGCATCTACGAGCTCGCCGTCGGCACAGTGGAATTCGGAGAGGGCACCCCGACCGCGCACGTGCAGATCGCCGCGAACCAACTCGGCACCACGCCGTCGCGGATCCGGCTCGTGCAATCCGACACCGACCGAACGGGATTCGACACGGGTGCGTTCGCCAGCGCGGGCCTGTCCGTCGCGGGCAACGCCGTGCTGCGGGCATCGACCGCACTACGGGACCGGATCCTCGCGTTCGCCGCGGCACACACGGGGGTCGACGTCGCCGCCTGCGCCATGGACGACGACGGCGTCGACTGCGACGGCACCCGCGTGCCGCTGACCGTGCTGCAGGCCGCCGCGGGCACCCGCGGCATCCGGTTCACCGCGGCCCGCAAGGCGTACGGGTCGCCGCGCAGCGTGGTGTCCAACACGCACGGCTTCCGGATCGCCGTGCACGGGGTCACCGGCGAGATCCGCATCCTGCAGAGCGTGCAGGCGACCGATGCCGGGGTGATCATCAACCCCGCGCAGGTGCGCGGGCAGATCGAGGGCGGCGTCGCACAGGGCATCGGCTTCGCGCTGACCGAGAACTTCCACGTCGACGGCGACGGCGTGATGGTCAACCCGAACCTGCGCAACTACCGCATCCCCACCTACGCCGACGTGCCCCGCACCGATGTGCTGCTGGTCGACTCGTCGGACTCGGTCGGACCGATGCACGCAAAGGGCATGGCGGAGTGCTGCATCAACCCGGTCGCGCCCGCGCTGGCCAACGCCCTCGAGAACGCGACTGGGGTGCGGTTCCGGATGCTGCCGCTCACCCCCGAACGCATCTACGGCCGGATCGTCGAGTCGCGTACCGGCGCCACATCGGTGCGCGTGTAAGGAGGCGACGGTGGAGGCCGAGGAGCACGTCCGCGACACCGCGACCGTCATCATCGGCCAACGGGTGCGCGCCGGGTCCGAGGCGGAGTTCAAGGCCTGGCAGGAGGATATCAACGTCGCCGCCTCGCACTACGCCGGCTTCCTCGGCGCCCAGATCTCCGCACCCACCGCGGTACAGCCCGATTGGGTGGTGGTCTACCGATTCGACTCCGTCGCCAACGTGCAGGCATGGGTCAACAGCGCCACCCGCCAGGCGTGGCTCGACAGGGGGCAGGAGTATCTCGACGGCCCGGCGACCCAGCAGGTGATCTCCGGCGGATCGCGCCCCACAGACCAGCTCGTGACGGTCGTCGTGACCCACCGTGTGAAACCCGACAACGCCGACGCCTTCATCGAGTGGCAGGACCGGATGCGGTTGGCGGAGCGCAAGTTCGAGGGCTTTCGCGGCTCCGAACTCTTCCGCCCGATCGAAGGCCTGCAGGACGAGTGGACCGCCCTGTACCGCTACGACAACGCCGCGAACCTCTTCACATGGCTCACCTCGACCAAGCGACAACAGCTCCTCGCGGAGGGCGACAAGTTCCACGAGTTCTCCTCCCGCACCGTCGACAACTCCTTCGGGAGCTGGTTCGCCTTCGACGAGAAGGGAAACGAGGCGCCGCCACCCTCGGACGTCAAGACCTCGATCGCCGTCTGGGTCGGCCTCTACCCCACCGTCGTGCTGCTCACCCTCGCGCTCTCCCCGCTGAAGATGCCGCTGTGGCTGGGCCTGCTCGTCGGGAACCTGTTCTCCAGCTTCGCCATGACCTTCGTGACCATGCCGCGCTACGTGAACCGGCTGCTGGGGCGCTGGTTGCGGCCGCCCCCGGACGCGCCTGAAACCAGGACCAATCTCCGAGGGATCGCCGCCGTCGCCGGGGTGATGACGTTCTGGGTCGTCGTCTTCTATCTCGTGACTCGGCAGTTCTGGACGCTGCCGTGAAAAAGAAAAGTGTTCACCCTTCTATGGAATCGAGGACCAACCGATGACCACGAAGACTGCACGATGCGCGAGCCTGATCCCCTTTGCCGTCGCCTCGGCGCTGCTGGTGGTGGGATGCGGCTCGAACGACGATGACACCACCCCGACGACGAGCGCCGCCGCGACCTCCGAGTCCATGACGATGTCCATGCCCACGGGTACCACGGCGATGGCGCAGGTCAGCAAGGAAAAGGCCGAACAGTCCGCCGTCGCGACCGTGCCCGGCGGGGTGGTCGTCTCCTCCGAGCTCGTCACACACGACGGCACGCAGGTGTGGCACGTCCACATCCGCAACACCAACGGCTGGGACTACGACGTGGACGTCGACGCAGCTACCGGCGCCGTGGTGGATCGCGACCAGGAGGATCACGATGACGACCGCACGTCGATGACCGGCGCACCGAACGCGGCGGCGACGGTCACCAAGGAACAGGCGGAGCAGACCGCCCTCGCGACCGTCCCCGGCGGCACGGTCGTCTCCTCCGAAACCAATCAGCGCGACGGCAAGACGGTGTGGCACGTCCACATCCGCAACACCCAAGGGTGGGACTACGACGTGAACGTCGACGCCGCCAGCGGCGCCGTCGTGCCCAACTGATCCGCGCGGGCACCGAGATGCGCAGGCTGGCAGTCACGCAGAACATCACCGTCGACGGCTCGATCGAGATGTTGGGCGATTGGTTCGATCCTCGAGGTCAGGGCGGGGTGGACAACTCCGACCTGCTCGAGGAGTCGCGCCGTCAGGACCGTGCAGCCGACGGGTTTCTGGTTGGCCGGCGCACTTTCGAAGACCTACGCGGATACTGGCCCAAGCGGTCCGACGATGCCACGGGGATCACCGACTACCTCAACCGAGTACAGAAGTACGTCGTCTCCTCGACGATGACCGACCCACAGTGGCAGAACTCGACGGTCCTCTCCGGCGAACCCGCCGAGGAGGTCCGCGCGTTGAAGATGCGGCCGGGCAAGGACATCGTGGTCACCGGCAGCATCATGCTGTGCCACACCCTGATCGAGGCAGGACTCGTCGACGAGTATCGGCTGTTCGTCTACCCGGTCGTGCAGGGCCGGGGCCGCCGGTTGTTCCCAGACGGGTTCGAGTTGCCGGAGTTGGCACTGCTCGACGCGAAGGCCTTCCGCTGTGGCATCACCTACTCGCGGTACGGCAAGGCCTGACCGGGTTCCCAATCGTCCAAGTCTGCAGCGCCTCGCCGTTCATAAGGTGTGTGCAGGTGACGCCGGAGGACGGAGGATTCCATGGACGACGACCTGATCGCGGACGCCGGGGCGGAACTCGTCACGCTCTGCGACGACTGGTACGGGGCGATCGTTTCCAACGACGCCGAACGGATCGGCGCCTTCATGGCGGACGACTGGGTGATCGTGTCCGAGTCGGGGATCGCGCCGAAGGCGCAGTTCCTCGGCTTCGTCAGATCGGGCGAGCTGACCCATTCCGCCATGGACCGGGCCGGTGGGGCGAGGGTCCGGATCCACGGTGACACCGCCGTGTTCACGGCGCGGGTGACGAACACCGCGCACTACGCGGGCCAACAGTTCGACGCCGATGAATGGACGTCGGACGTGTTCGTCCGACGCGACGACCGGTGGCTGTGCGTGCTGACCCACATCACGGCGGCCCGCGTGCGGGACGATGACGACTGACGAGAGGATGCCAGCGGCTCAGGCGACGTCGGCAGCCCTCGCAGCACGGACGAACACCCAGATCACGCCGCCCACCATCGCGATGATCGTGCCCCAGTATGCGACTGGCGCGCCGAGTCCGATCCCGCTGCAGATGCCCGCGATCACGAACGCGGTCACCCCGGGCATCACCGCGGCCGCATGCCCGACCCGCCACGCAGCCTCACTGCGCTTCAATGCGGGGATGCGGATACCGACGAACGAGTTGACCGGAATCGCTCCGCGCCCGGCGGCAACACAGACCACCACCAGCAGAAGCAACAATCCGGTAAACACCCAGGCCACGTCGATCAGAGCGCCCGGAACATCGTTCGTTGTCATGACGCTCACTCTGACACGTCTGAGATTCCGTTCGACGTGCACCGAGAGAGGCCTTGACCCATGTCCTAGCCGCGCGCCGCCGCGACGACGTCGCGAATCGCGTCGACCACCAGTTGCGGCGACTCGTTGTGGATGTTGTGGCCGCTGTTCGTCTGCGTGATGTGCTGCGCGCCAGGAAACAGCAGGGCGAGACCGTCCTGCGACGCCAGCTGCGCCTGCCAGAACACCTCCGGGTAGTCGGCGGGTGCGTCGGCGGGCAGGCGGGCGCGGAAGGCGTCCGGGTCGAAGGTGTCCCCGCTGAGCACCACGACCGGCACGTCGGGAACCGCCGGGGCTGCGTGCAGCTGAGCGAAGGTCGCGGCAGGGTCGAGCTGCTCGACGTCCGCCCACTGGGCGGTGCGGCGCTCGTTGTCCAGCTGGTTCATCTGCAGGAACACCGAGAACTCGGCGGGGGTCATCTCGCTCTCGAGGAACTCCGACATGCCGTCCACGAGGACCAGACCGGCCGTCTCGTCGGGATGGGTGCCCGCGTACACCCTCGCGATCGGTCCCCCGTACGACCACCCGACGAGCACGTAGGGGCCGGGCACCTCCGCCGCGGTCAACAACGCGTGCAGATCGGCCGTGTCCCGCTCCGGGTTGGTCGGCTGCGCCACCGGCGTGGACGGGGTGAACTCGTCGCCCGCGCGTGCGGTCCCCGGTCGGTCGTAGGAGCAGACCCGCGTGAACGCGCCGACCTCCGGATACACGGCGGACCCGCTCGGCACCATCTCACCGGACTGATCGGCGACCTCGCTCCAGGTGTCCGCGGCGGCGACGGCGCCGGGCACCAGCACCACCGTCGGGGATCCGCTGCCGCGGCACTCCAGGTACATCTGCCGCCCATCACCGATGTCGAATGTCCTGGCGATGTCGGCCTGGGGCGTGTCCGCCGTGGGCACCGTGTTGCCCGCGGGGTTCTCCTCCCGGCTGCCACACGCGATCAGCGACGCCGTGACGCCGAGGACGGCCGCCGCGAACCGCAGGGCGGCGAATCGCCCGCCCGGAGTGGCGCGCATCACATCAGCGTGTCACACCGCGGCGCTTTGCGGGAGGGCGCCGTCGCCGATCCGCACCCCTGGGTGATTCGCCCGGATGTTCACCGCCGCGAGCGCGACCGTCCGATCGATCCGGCGCTGCCGCGTCTCCGGCCGCTTCGCCGTCGCGATCCACTCCAGGATCAGCCTCTTGGAGGATGGCGGAAAGCCCTCGAAGTTGGCGCGCGCGGCCTCGTTGCGGTGCAGCGGTTCCCGCAGATCGTCGGGCAGCGGGGCGCCGTCGTCGGGCACCACCCGCCAGGTCCCGGCGGCCTTGGCGACATCGATCACGGCCTGGCCGGGTGGGGTCATCTGGCCCAGCTCGATCATGTTCGCCGCGCGTTCCCGGTTCACCCGGCTCCAGGTGCTGCACGGGCTTCGAGGGGTGAACCGCAGCCGGGAACTGTCCGCGTCGTGCTTGCGGTGCAGTCCGTCGATCCAGCCGAAGCAGAGGGCCTGCTCGATCGCCTCGTGGTAGCGCGGGCTCGGCGTGCCGCTGTCCTTGTGATGGATGATCAGCCAGATCTCCTTCTCGGACCGGCCGTTTCGTGCCAGCCAGTCACGCCAGTCTGCGGTCGTGCGCGGGGCGAAGGTGTTGACGTCGGGGGCGCTCACCGTGGTCATCTCACGCCTCCTTCGAGCCGAGGACGTCGAGGTAGTGCTGGTTGTACATGACGCCGAGGATGTTCCCGAACGGGTCGACGACGGAGGCGGTGACGAATCCGGGTCCACGCTCGGTCGGCTTGTCGTGCACGGTGGCGCCCAGCGCCAGGAGCCGATCGAAGCCGGCCTCGACGTCGTCCACGTGCCAGTAGGTGACCTGGCCGCCGGCATTGTCCGTGCGGGCGTGCGGCGCGAACCGGCTGTCGACGATGCCGAGCTCGTGTTGGAAGTCGCCGATGCGGAACTCGACGTAGGCGATCTGCCCGTCGACCTCGCGGGCGAAGTACGGCTCGATCCCGAGCACCCCGGTGTACCAGTCCCTGGCGGCCGCGACATCGTCGGCGAAGAAGCTGACGGTGGTGAGTCCTCGCAACATCGGTGGTTCCTTCCCTCGTTCGGTTGGTGACGAGAACCATCCTTCCGGCCAAAGTGCTCACCAACTGAGCACTTTTACGGGGAAACTGAAGAACATGCGCGCAGACCGACTCGTCGCCACCCTCCTGCTCATGCAGTCCCGCGGCCGGGTGACGGCCGCCGAGCTGGCCGACGAGCTCGAGGTCTCGGTGGCCACCGCCCGCCGCGACCTCGAGGCACTGTCCGCGGCGGGCATCCCGGTGTACCCGCAGCCCGGTCGCGGCGGCGGCTGGGCGCTCCTCGGCGGCGCCCGGACGGACCTGTCCGGCCTGTCGTCCAACGAGGCGCAGGCCCTGTTCCTGCTCGTCGGCCCCGCCGCGGCGGTGTCGGGCGAGGCCAAGGCAGCACTCCGCAAGCTCGTACGTGCTCTGCCCCAGACGTTTCGGGCCGAGGCCGAGGCCGCCGCGGGCGCCACCATGATCGACCCGACCCGCTGGGGCGAGCGGGATCGCCGCCGACCCGAGATGGTGGACCTGTTGCAGTCCGCCGTGGTCCGCAGGCGAAGGGTCCGGCTAACCTATGTGAACGGCGCCCGCGAGCGGAGCGAACGCCTTGTCGACCCGTGGGGTCTGGTCGACAAGGACGACACCTGGTACCTGATCGCCGGGACCGAGCGCGGCAGGCGAACCTTCCGGGTGGACCGGATCGCCGAGGCCGAGCCGACCGATCAGCCCGCCGACCGGCCGGACGACTTCGAGCTCGCCGCCGCGTGGGAGCAGGTGGTCGGCAAGATGGAAGAGCGACGCTCGACCACCTGGGCGACCGTGCTCATCGAGACCAGGTTTGTGCGGATCCTGCGCGACCACTTCGGCAGGCACTGCCACACCGACGGCGAGGCCGACGACGGCCGCACCCGGGTCCGCCTCGCCGCACCCACCCCACTCGACATCGCCCGCAACCTCGCCGGCTGGGGCGCGGACGTCGAGGTGCTGGAACCGCAGTCGGTCCGGGACGAGTTGGCGCGCATCGGAATCGAGCTCACCGGTCGGTATTCCGGCGAGCACTGAACTTCCCGTCCCGTGCGGACGATCCCAGACCGGAGATGGGGGACATCCCTGATGGTCTCGCCGGCCTCTGCGACCTAGTCTCGGCTACGTCGTCAGTTGCCCCCTCCCCGGAAAGGACCGCGGGATGTCATCCAGATCGCCGGAGTCGTTGGCGCGCCGAATCGCTGCCTTGATCGCCGTGACGGTAGTCCTGGCGATGACCGTGCTCGTCGGGGCGACGGTGTTCTTCGCATCGGCGGCGCTGTTCGATTCCGTTCCGTTGTTGACGCTGTGGGCGATCGTCACGGTGATCGTCTGCTCGTACGGTGCCGGGCGCCTGTGGGCGCGCATCGCGCGCAGGCGGGTACCCGCATTTCGTCTGTTGGCGGGCGCGGCGATCGTCGGCCTGGTGTGTGCGGCGGCCGGCTACACGCTGATCGGACGGGCGGCGCACCGGGACGATCACGCCGCGGTTTCCGCAAGCAACTACTGGGACCTGCCCACCGGATCGACCATCGCGTACCGGCACCTGCCCGCGGCAACCGCCACGTCCCGTTCGCTTCCTGTGATCTTTCTGCACGGTGGGCCCGGCACCGCGGGAGACGGCCTGCCGCCCGCGAGCGCCGAGCTCGCCGCGGCCGGATACGACGTCTATGCGTACGACCAGGTCGGGTCGGGCCGCTCGAGTCGATTGTCCGACGTCCTCGACTACACAGTTGACCGGCAGGTGCGCGATCTCGAGGCGATCCGGCAGGCCATCGCCGCCGACCGGATCGTGGTGATCGGCCAGTCGTGGGGTGGCATCCTCGCGGCGCGGTACGCCGCCGCGTACCCCGATCGCGTCGCCGGAGTGGTGGTCAGCTCACCCGGCGCATTGTGGTCGCCGGAGTACCCGGACGGGTCGGACGGGAACATCAGGGCTCGCGAAACCCCGGCGATGACCGCCCGGCTCGACGAGACCGGCAGCTCCCCTCGTGTCCTCGCGGTCTCCGTTCTGCAGGCGATCAACCCCGTTGCCGCGCACAACTTCTGGACCGACGACGAGGCCGACGACCTGTTCCGGCGGCAGTTGGAGGTACTGGCGCCGCTGGCACAGGCGCCCGGCCGTCGAGCGGATCTCGTTCCGGCGTCGCCACCCGGCTACTGGGTGAACCAGATGACCGGCGTCGATCTCGCGTCGGTTGACGACCCGCGTCCGGCATTGCGGAGCGTGCACGTCCCCGTGCTCGTGATGCGCGGCCAATACGACTACAAGTCCTGGCCCGTGACGCGCGAATACCGCGACACGTTTCCGAATTCGACGATGGCGCTGATCCCCGACGCCGGCCACGCCATCGCCGCCGACAGGCCCGAGTTGTACACCGCGACCGTCCTCGCGTTCCTGACGGACGGCCGACCCGCACTCCCCCGGTACGAGGGAGCCGAGCCGCCGCCGGGATTCGCCAACGCCGCACGGTGACCGCCAGGGCTTCCGGCGGGCCGGTGGTTCATGCCTTTCCCCGGTGTCGCGCCTTCGCCTTCGCTCGGGCAATCTGTCGGCGCGTGTGCTCGGCGGTGTCGCGAAGCTCTTTCCTCCTGGACTTCCGGGCGCTGGCGTTCTCGGAAATGGTCTGCTTGACGGCCTCCTGGGCGACCGTGCTGACGGCCGGCTGGGCTCGTTCCTTCGCGACCTGCCGCGCCAGCCGCTTGGGATTGACCGGCCGCTGTGCTGCCCGCCGCTGGTCGACCGGCACCGTGGGTGAGCGGTGCGCGAGGGCGGACAACGCCCCATAGTCGCGTAGCGCGAACTCGTAGAGTTCGGGGCCGCTCGGTTCGGACCCGAACACGTGGCGGGCCACGCGCAATTCGCCGTTGTCGATGACCTCGAGCAGGCCGACCCAAAACTGTCCGTCGTAGAAGACGGTGAACGTCGTCGAACTCACTTCAACCTCCAGGTATGCGTAGGCAACCTGGCAGCATCAGGAGTCTTCGACGGCGAAGTGACGAGCACGCCCGAGCCTGGGGCCCAAGGACCCATCGGGACGCGCCATCCGGACTTCCTCCGGACTGTGCAATTCGTGCGACCAGCAATCAAGATCAGCCTATCGCATGTATAAAAAACGCAGGTCAAGCCCTATTTAAACCGTGATACCTTCGCTTCCGCCGAACCACAGTGGGAGAAATAGTGCGCATGACGCTTCAACACATTCCGAATCGTCGGCTCGCCTTTGTGCGCGCCACCGGACCGTTCGGGCAGGGCAACGCCCAGGCGATGGCCGAGATCAAGCAGTGGGCGTCTCGCCGGGGACTACTCGATGACGGAGCGATCCTGTGTGGAATTCCGAGGGACGATCCCTCGGTGACGCCGCCGGACGAGTGCCGCTATGACGCGGCACTCGTCGTGGCCGAGGATCTCGAACTCGATGGCGCGGTCGGCGTCGACACCCTCCGCGGCGGGCAGTACGCGGCATTCGATGTGCCGCACACCGCGGAGGGCGTGGGTGCGGCGTGGTCGAGCATTTTCGAGGAAATCGCGACCCGCGGGCTGGCGGTGGACGGCGAACCGATCTTCGAGATGTACACATCGGAATTGATCGCGCGCCACCTGTGCCAGCTCTGGGTACCGTTGCGACTGGAACTCACCTGATTCCCGGGCTGCTGCGCCGCAAACTCTGTGGAGCCGTACATCGCCGCCAGCGTCTTGTGCGACGCTCGCGGCGATATCGGTCCGATAGTTCAATGCTTCCTTCGCGCAGCCGAATTGCGACTCGGGAATGACATAGGCCGGGGCCACCCCATCACTGAACACAGTTGATGGGGTGGCGCCGCTGTGCGGCGCC